>NZ_CAKKTL010000006.1:6205-11420 GCF_920664355.1 Protofrankia sp. CiP1_Cm_nod2 | reverse complement strand
CCGCCGCCGACCGCCGCCGACCGCCGCCGGCGGATTCTTCGACCAGACGATTTTCACGGGACGAGTTCCAGCAGGACGAACTTCAGCGATTACTGTCAAGCCCTGATCAGGAGGACCGGTGGACGAGGAGTGGTACGACGACGACGCAGGTCCGGTCGTCCGTCCCTATGCCGTCACCGGCGGCCGGACGCGACCGGCGGCCAATCGCGCGCTGGAGCTGGTGGCTCTGGTGTCGACGACGGAGCACGGGCGTGCGATGGTCCGAACTCTTGATCCAGAACAACGGAACATCGTGCTGCTCTGCCAGAGCATCCAGTCGATCGCGGAAATATCCGCGCAGCTCAGCCTGCCGGTCGGGGTGGCACGTGTTCTCGTCGGCGACATGATCGATGCCGGTCTCGTACGCGTCACCCGCCCAGCCCGACCGAGCGAGCGTCCCGACGTGGCGCTGATGGAAAAGGTGCTCGATGGACTACAGACCCTCTAGACCGCACACGGTCGGCAGCCAGGTGACCAGCCCGGCACCCAGCCCGGCACCCAGCCCGGTCAAAATCATAATTGCCGGCGGATTCGGCGCCGGAAAGACGACCTTTGTCGGGACGGTCAGTGAGATCCCCCCGCTCACGACCGAAGCCGCACTGACCTCGGCGAGCCTCGGCATCGACGACACCTCCCAGGTCAGCACCAAGACCACGACGACGGTCGCCATGGATTTCGGCCGGATCACGCTGCTCGACAGCGTGATTCTCTACCTGTTCGGCACACCTGGCCAGGACCGTTTCTGGTTCATGTGGGACGAGCTGGTTCTCGGTGCCATCGGCGCCATCGTCCTGGTCGACACCCGCCGGCTCGCCGACTCGTTCCCGGCGGTCGACTACTTCGAGGAGCGGGATATTCCGTTCCTGGTGGCGGTCAACCGGTTCGAGGGCGCCCGGGAATACCGGCTCGACGAGGTCCGCAAAGCGCTCGACGTCGACCCCCGCCGGCCCATCATCTTCTGCGACGCGCGCCGGCGGGAGTCCGTCCGGCAGGCCCTGGTCGCGCTGGTCCGTCACTCCCTCGACGTGGTCACGAGCGAGGAGGCACAACGGGGCCTCCCCAGGGCCGGCAGCCGCGTGGACTAGGCCGTGCCTGATGACGATGTTCGATCTTCTCGGCATCGATGGCATCGCTCTCGCCGCCTACCGGATGTGGCTGCGCCGGAAGGACATGAGCGCCGAGGAGGTGAGCAGCGCCCTTGGATGTCCCACGGGCGCCGTCCGGCAGGCCTGCGACAGGCTCGTCGCGCTCTCACTGCTGGTGCCCTCCCGTGAGAGCCCCGACCGGCTGGTCGCCGTCCATCCCGAGATCCCTCTCGAACAGCTGTTCCGACAGCAACACGATCGGCTCATCCGCCAACAGGAGGAACTCATCCGCGCTCATATGCAGGTGAGCGTGCTGGTCGCCGACTACATGCAGGAGCAGGAGCGGCAGCCGGAGCCGGCTGTCGACGCCGTGCGGCTGAAGGGCGTGGAAGCGGTCGCGGACCAGCTGCTCGATCTCGTAGCCCGAGCCAAACGGGAGCTGCTGGTTCTGCACACCCGGCCCTGGCAGTCATCGATCATGACAGCGGAGTGCACCCAGGCGGTGCTGCAGGCCCTTGGCCGCGGGGTCGTCGTGCGCGCCATCCAGCCGCGCCCGGCCCCACAGGACGGTGCTCCCGCCGGCTGCGACGCCGTCGACGCGGATGGCCTGGAGCTGCGGGTGGCCGACGCCCCGCTGGCGGACATGGCCATGGTCGACCGCGAGACCGCCCTGCTCCTGCTGACATCCGGCCCGGGCGAGGAGCACGGCTGCGCGCTGCTGCTCCGGGAGCCGGCGCTGACAGGCCTGGCCACGATGCTGTTCGACCAGCTCTGGAAGACCGCGCGGCCCCTGGAACGGGCTGGCGAGCTCGGCCAGGCCGGGCTCCGGCACACCGGCCTCGATCACATCGCCTTCGGCCAGGCCACGTTGGGTGACGGCCCTGGCCTCTCCAGCGTTCGCGGCCAGGCCGGCCCGGCCGGCCTGGCCAGCCTGGCCGGCCTGGTCGCTCAGGGCGGCCAGCCCGACCAGGGCGGTGGCCCCTCGCAGACAAAAAAACAACAGATTGACAATTCCGCTCCAAGCGACTCCGAACGCCTCCTGCTGAGGCTGTTGAGCCTCGGAGCCAAGGACGAGGCCGCCGCCCGGCACCTCGGCGTGTCGGTACGAACGGTCCGTCGCATGATCGCCGATCTCATGCGACGGATGGGTGCCCGCAGCCGGTTCCAGGCCGGCATCCTCGCGGCGAAAAAAGACTGGTTATAGCATTTTCGCATCGACTTGGCCACACCATTGGCACCAAGTTGCCACTACACGTTCCTGCCATGCCAACTGCAAGACATGACAGTCCCAATACCTCATGCTTCCGTAGGGAGACGGGCCGGAGCGGCGGCCAGGCCCCAGCCTTCGTGAGGTGACGCCTGCGCGGCGCCCGAGCGGACGAGGCTGGGTGCTGGCCGCCCAACCGGCCCGTATACCGAAACCACCGACGACGGCGTCGGGCCACCGACTTGCGCGGACAGCCTCCGCACCATCGACGCCGACGGTGCGGCATGCTTGCCCGTCCTTTCTTCAAGTTGTCAGGGAGCAGGCGTGTCGATATTCTCCGGCCGGCTTCCGGCGGCCCGGAACAGGGCCGTCGGATGACGCACCGTACTCTCATCGTGGCCCGTATCAGCGCTGACGACGAACCCGCGGTCGCCGATATCTTCCGGGAGTCGGACGACGGGGAGCTGCCTCATCTGCTGGGTGTTGTCCGGCGGGACCTCTTCAGTTTCCACGGACTTTACTTTCATCTGATCGAGGCGGCCGACGACGTGGCGCCCGCCCTGCCCGCCGTACGCGGACACCCGCTGTTCGTCGACGTCAACACGAAACTCGCCAGACACATCACCGCATACGACCCGGACACCTGGCGCAGCCCACGCGACGCGATGGCCCGGAACTTCTATTCATGGGCCGCGGACCGGCCCGCCCGGAAACCGGGTCACCAGGACAAAGGAGAGAACCATGGCGGATCAGTGGACCGCTGACCAGCTGCTCGACTTCCTCGTGGAACGCACGGTGCTCGTCGCCGATGAGCGGCCCGGCCATCTTGGCGTCACGTTCGCCGAGGCCGGGGTGGACTCACTGGCCTACCTGCACCTGCAGACCGTCGTTCTCGACACCTTCGGCGTCGAACTGCCGGCGGAACCGCCCGAGGACCACACCTTCGCCGAAATCCTCACCGCCATCAACGGCGCTGTCAGAGCGGACGTCGCATAGACCGGCGGCCGGACCGGCGGATTCACGCCGCATCCGACAGGGATTCATCCCGTATCCGACAGGAATTCACGACCGGACAGCGAGAATCATGCGACCAGGGAGAACGCGCGGCTGCGCCGGCAGCCGTCCGCCCACGCGATGTCCGTCCCCGGCCGGGACCGGGCACGTAGCGACCGCCTGACCGACGCTCCAGGGCCGAGGACGCTCCAGGGCCGAGGAGGCACGTCCGTACAGGCGGAGCCTGCCAGTGGGAGCCCCTGCGGGCTCCGGCGGGCTCCGGCGGGCTCCGGCGCCGGGAGGCATCCGGCCGAGGGCGTTCAGGAGCCGTCGGACGGACGCAACCGGTCATTTTCAGGTCTTCATCGTCCGATGGCACGCGTGCCCGGACGACGAACCGGTCCGGACATATCGGCAACAGCGCCGCGGGCCGTGTCCCGCGCCGGCCCTGAACCTGACCGCAGACATCCGAACGGAGAAACCCGATGAGTGCTTCCGGCACCTTCCGGATTGTTCTTACGCAGCAGATCGCACCTGGTCGGGAGCGCGAGTTCGAGGAGACCTGGCTGCAGGTCGCCCCGGACGCCGCCAAGCAGCCGGAGAACCTCGGCGCCTGGCTGGTCCGCTCCACGGACGATCCCAGCACCTACTACATATTCGGTGAATGGGCCAACGAGCAGGCGTACCAGGAGTTCCAGCGCAATCCCGAGCACCTGGGGCACCGGAAGCGGCTGCACGCGCTGCGCACCAGCTTCTCCGCGGCCGCCGGGACCGTGGTGGCACACCTGCCCGGAGCCGGCGCGCGCGAGTACGCCGAGCAGGCCGGCTGAACCAGCGGCGACACCTTTCTCGACCGGAACATCGTCAATCAAACGGAGAGCCATGGCCGGGCACACGGAGAACTCGATCTGGATCGACGCCGACATCGATCTGGTCTGGACGATCACGAACAGTCTCGCGGACTGGCCGGATCTTTTCACCGAGTACGCCTCGGTGGAGATTCTCGAGCACCATGACCAGACCTTCAGATTCCGGCTGACAATGCACCCGGACGCGAACGGGAAGGTCTGGAGCTGGGTCTCGGAACGGACGTTGGACCCGGAGAAGCACCAGGTCCGGGCCCGCCGCGTCGAACCGGGCCCCTTCGAGTTCATGAACATCGAATGGACCTACGAACCGGAGGGCACCGGCACCAGGATGCGCTGGACGCAGGACTTCCACATGCGTCCGGACGCGCCGGTCGACGACGAGTGGATGACCAACAACATCAACAACAACACCCGGCGGGAGATGAGCGTCATCCGGGACAAGGTCGAGCTGGCCGCCCGCAGCGCGAAGGCCCTTCCCCAGCAGGTCTGAACCAGCCCCGGCCAGGGCTCGGCGCCCGTTGTGAATTCCGCGCGAATTCCGTGTGACAGCGCCGGGCCCGTCAGGCCCCGGCCCGGACGCCGAGCAGGCGGCTCCGGGCGGTCCACGAGACGTTCGAGGAGACAGCGATGACCCTGACGACCAACAACCTGGAAGTGGCGCCGAAGGTGCTCTCCATCCACGACGTCCCGGCCAACCGCCGCCGCGGCGGCGACATCCGCACGCTGCTGTCCCCCGCGACGGTGGGCGCCAAGTCCGGCTTCCTCGGCACGCTGACGCTGCGGCCCGGCGAGTTCGTCAGCGAACACTGGCACCCGTACTCCGAGGAGTTCCTGTACTGCGTGTCCGGGCAGGTCGTCGCGCGGCTCGACGGCGAGCACACCACGCTCCCCGCCGAGCACGGGGTGCTCATCCCGATCGGCACCCGGCACCGGATCGTCAACGACGGCGACGAGACCGCCTTCCTCGTCTTCCACCTCAGCCCGCTGGCGCCGCGGCCGGACCTCGGCCACGTCGACACCGA
>NZ_CAKKTL010000006.1:0-6016 GCF_920664355.1 Protofrankia sp. CiP1_Cm_nod2 | reverse complement strand
AGCCCTGGCCCAGCCCGCGGCACCCGCCGCGGAACACCCGTGAGAAACACCCCGTGAAGGAGCCGGAAGTGAGAAGGACGGCCATAACCGGCATCGGCGTGGTCGCGCCGGGAGGCACTGTCCGCAAGGAGTTCTGGGACCTGCTGACCGAGGGCCGGACGGCTACCAGGCGTCTGTCGTTCTTCGACCCGACGCAGTTCCGCTCGCAGATCGCCGCCGAATGCGACTTCGACCCGGCCGCGGCGGGCCTGACCCCGCAGGAGATCGCCCGCAACGACCGCTTCGTGCAGTTCGCTCTCGCGGCCGCGACCGAGGCCGTGGCCGACAGCGGTCTGGAGCTCGGCAGGGACGGCGCCGACAGCGCCGACGCCGCCGACGCCGGCGGTCCGGTGGTGGCCGTCAGCATGGGCAGCGCGGTCGGCGCCACCACCCGGCTGGAGGACGAGTACGTCGTCGCCAGCGACAGCGGGCGCGACTGGCTCGTCGATCCCGTCTACGCCTCGTCGTTCCTTTATCACGCTCTGGTTCCCAGCTGTCTGGCCACCGAGGTGGCCTGCCGCTTCTCCGCCCACGGCCCGGCGCACGTGGTCTCCACGGGCTGCACCTCCGGGATCGACGCGGTCGGGTACGGCCACCAGCTCATCGCCGACGGCGAGGCCGACATCGTGATCGCGGGTGCGACGGACGCGCCGCTGTCCCCGATCTCCATCGCCTGCTTCGACGCGATCCGCGCGACGTCGGCCCGCAACGACGACCCCGAGCACGCGTCCCGGCCGTTCGACGCCAGCCGGGACGGGTTCGTCATGGGTGAGGGCTCCGCCGTGCTCATCCTGGAGGAGCTCGAGCACGCCCGGGCCCGGGGCGCGCACGTGTACTGCGAGATCACCGGCTACGCCGCCCGTTCGAACGCCTTCCACATGACCGGCCTGAAGGCCGACGGCCTCGACATGGCCGAAGCGATCTCGGACGCCCTGCGGCAGGGCCGTACCGACCCGACCAGGGTCGGCTACGTCAACGCGCACGGCTCCGGGACCAAGCAGAACGACCGCCACGAGACGGCCGCGTTCAAGAAGTCGCTCGGGCCGCACGCCTACGACGTCCCGGTGAGCTCGATCAAGTCCATGGTCGGCCACTCCCTCGGAGCGATCGGCGCCATCGAGATCGCCGCCTGCGCCCTGGCGATCGAGAACCGGGTGGTCCCGCCCACGGCCAACTGGTCCAGCCGGGACCCCGAGTGCGACCTGGACTACGTGCCGAACATCGCCCGCGAGTACGACGTCGACGTGGCGCTGTCGGTCGGCAGCGGCTTCGGTGGGTTCCAGTCGGCCATCGTGCTCGACCGCGGACGAGGTGACCGGTGAGCGCCACCCGCGCCGGGCTGCGTCCTGTCATCACCGGCATCGGGGCGGTCACCCCCAGCGGCATCGGGACCGAGGAGCACTGGCGTTCCACGCTGCGCGGTGAGCTGCGGGTGGGGCCGATCGCCAGCTTCGACGCCAGCCGGTACGCCACCACGCTCGCCGGTGAGGTGACCGGCTTCGACCCCGCCGACCACATCGGCGGCCGGATCATCCTGCAGACCGACCGGTGGACGTGGCTGGGCATGGCCGCGACCGGGTTCGCGCTGACCGACGCCGCCTATGACCCGGCAGCGCATGACCCGTACGCGACCTCGGTGGTGTTCGGGGCGGGTTCCGGCGGCAACGACTTCGGCCAGCGGGAGCTCCAGCGGCTGTGGAGCCGGGGCCGCCAGGCCGTGAGCGTCTACCAGTCCATCGCCTGGTTCTACGCGGCGACCACCGGCCAGGCCTCCATCCAGCACGGCGTCAAGGGGCCGTCCGGGGTCGTGGTCTCCGACGGCGCCGGCGGTCTCGACAGCCTGGCGCAGGCGCGGCGGACCATCAGGCGCGGGACGCCGGTGGTGCTCGCCGGCGGCGCCGAAGCCGGCCTCACCCCCTACGCGCTGACCTGCCAGATCACGGGCGGGCGCCTGTCCACCAGCCGTGAGCCACACGGCGGCTACAAGCCGTTCGACCGCGAGGCGGGCGGCCACGTGCCCGCCGAGGGCGGCGCGACGCTCGTCGTGGAGGACCCGGCGTCCGCGGCGGCCCGCGGCGCGCCGAGGGTGTACGCCGAGATCGCCGGGTACGCGGCGACCCACGACGCCCACCACCACCGCGACCCGTCGCCGGATCCGCGCTGGTACGCCGAGGCCATGCGCCGGGCGCTCGCCGACGCGCGGCTCACCCCGGCCGACGTCGACGTGATCTTCGCGGACGGCGCGGGTTCCCGCGACCTCGACGAGCTCGAGGCGCGCGCGATCCATACCGCCTTCGGCGCGCACGCCGAGCGGGTCCCGGTCACCGCCCCCCAGGGCCTGACCGGGCGGATGTGCGCGGGCGGCTCGGCCCTGGCCGCCGTCAACGCCGTCCTGTCCATCCGGGACGGGGTGATCCCGGCGGTGGGCAACCTCGACGACCCGGCGCCGGAGTACCGCCTCGATCTCGTCCGGGTGCCCCGGGAGACCCCGGTACGGGTCGCCATGGTCAACGCCCGCGGCTACGGCGGCTTCAACAGCTCGCTGATCCTGCGGGCCGTCGACCCCGCGACCACGGACGGAGGAACCCGATGATCAGAGCGACGCTGCGCATGCTCGTCCGTCCCGACCGGGAGCAGGACTTCGTCGACGCCTGGGAGAAGATCGCCTCGGTGGTCCGCCGGACGCCGGGAAACCTGCGCCAGAGCCTCCTGCGCACCGGCCCCCGCGAATTTGTGATCACCAGCGACTGGGACAGCCCGGAAGCATTCCAGAAATTCGAGCGGAGCCCGGAACAGGACATCCTTACCGCACCCCTGCGCGAACTTCGGGAAAGCGCGAGAATGGAAATCTCGGAAATCGTCCTGCATGTCGAGAAAGAAGACCCGGAAATTTCTTCGGAAAGAGCGGAATCCGCTGTCGACAGGCGGGTCGAGGCCAACCGGAGAACGATTCTCGAGCACTTCCGGTCACTGGAGCGCGGGGACGTCGACGCCGCCGTGTCGGCCTTCGCGCCGGACATGGTCAACCACCGGCTCCAGCCGGGCAGCCCCCCGGGGCGTGACGGGCTGGCCCAGACCCTGGCAGTCGTGCTGCGCGCCTTCCCGACCGCGACCTGGACGGTCGAGAGCATCGTCGCGGACACCGAGAACGTCGTGGCGAAACTGGCGGTCGAGGGCGAGGCACAAGACGTGATCATGGGTGTGCGGGCGGCCGGCCAGCGGGTCACCTGGCGGCACATCCACTGGTTCCGCATATCGGACGGCACGGTGGTCGAGCACGACGCCATCCGTGACGACCGCGGCCTGCTGCGCCAACTCGGCGTGGGCACGGGGGGAACGCATTCCGGCGGGCTCGGCGTCAGTCTGCCGGGAGGTACTCGCACGCTCCAGCCGGATACCGGTGACCGCGACCCGGCGTTCACCGCCTGAAACGGGATGCCGGCCCGGGACGACCGTCGCGGGCCGTGTCCCCACACCTGTCACACCCGTAAGGAGCAGTTCGTGCGAGTGCTCTTCACCACTTCTCCGGTCCACGGTCATCTCTTTCCGCTGGTTCCGCTCGCGCACGCGCTGCGGGCGGCCGGCGACGACGTCCTGGTCGCCGCGCCGGCGAACTTCACCGGCGCCATCACCGAGGCCGCGCTGCCGGCGGGGCCGACCGCGCCGTCGGTCGACTTCCTCACGATCATGACCAGGGAGCGGGACGGCCGGCCGGTGCCGCCCGCGACAAACGCCGCGGAACGCAACGAGGGCACCGGCCGGGCCTGGGGACGCCTGACCGCCGCCACCCTGCCGTACACGCTGGAACTGGTGGAGCGCTGGCGCCCGGACGTCATCATCAGCGAACCGACCGAGCACGCGGGCCAGCTCGCCGCCGAGACGCACGGCCTACCCTGGGTCGAACACGGCTGGGGTGTGACGACGATGCCCGAGGCCCGGCCGCCCGCCCGCGACGAGCTCACGCCGGAACTCGCCGGCCTGGGCCTGACGGACCTGCCCGAACCCATGCTGCGCCTGCACCCGTGCCCGCCGAGCCTGCGGCCCGCGGACCCGCCCGGATCCCGCGACCGGCACATCCGCTACGTCCCCTACAGCGGAGCCGCCGCGCTGCCCGAGTGGATCCTCAGGCGGACGGAGCGGCCCCGGGTCACCCTGGCCGTCGGCAGCAGCCTGGTCAGGGCCGCCTTCCGGAACCTCGCGGAAACGCTGGCGGAGGTCGCCGCCGTCCTGCACGGCCTCGGCATCGAGGTCGTGGCCGGCCTGGAGGACCCGATCAGCCCCGGCTGGACGCTGCCGCTGCCGGCCGGCGCCCCCACCGGCCTGCTCCCGCTGCACCTGGTCGCACCCACCAGTGACCTTGTCGTCCACCACGGGCGCTCCGGGGCGACGCTGACCGCGGTGACAGCGGGCCTGCCGCAGCTCGCGCTGCCGCGGTTCGCGGACCAGTTCGACAACGCCGCGCGCATCAGCGCCGCCGGCGCGGGCCGGCAGCTGCTGGGGGAAGGCGTCACGGCCGAGTCGGTGGTCGCGGCCTGCCGCGACCTGCTCGACACCCCCTCGTACCGGGACAGGGCGGCGGCGCTCTCCGCCGAGAACGCCGCCCAGCCGACGCCCACCGACGTCGTCGCGGTCATCCACGACCTCACCGCCGCCCTGGTCTGACCAAACGGGAGCAGCTTTCATCATGGAGACAGATTTCTGCGTCATCGGCGCCGGCCCAGCCGGGCTCAGCCTGTCGCTGCTGCTGGTGCGATCCGGCGCCCGGGTTGTCCTCGTCGAACGGGCGACGTCGTTCGACCGCGAGTACCGCGGCGAGATCCTCCAGCCCGGAGGCGCGCTGATACTGGACCAGCTGGGTGTTCTCGACGGCGCCCGCAAACGGGGCCACTACGAGTGCTCGCGCTTCCGTATCGTCTCCGGCGGACGCCCCCTGTTCCAGGCCGAGTACGACCAGATCGAACCGCCGTACAACCACTTCCTCAGCATCCCGCAGCCGAACGTCCTGGAAGAGCTCTTCGACGCCTGCAAACAGTACGACCGCTTCGAGTATCTCGACGGCCGGTCACCGAGCGGGCTGCTCCTGGACGGCGAGCGCGTCGTCGGCGTCACCCTGCCGGACGGCGACACCGAACAGCGGATCGACGCCCGGTGCGTGATAGCCGCGGACGGGCGGCACTCGAGGACCCGGCGGCTGGCCGACATCACATTCACCAAGATCGACACCTTCGACTACGACATGGTGTGGTTCAAACTGCCCGCCCCGCAACGGCACGGCCCCGAGGTGACGGTCTTCCAGGGCGACGGCAACCCGATCATCGTCTACGACGCCTACCCCGACAGCCTCCAGCTGGGCTGGACGCTCCCGCGGCGCAGCTACCGGTCGCTGGCCCAGCACGGGATCGAGCACATCAAGGAACAGATCCGCCAGTCCGTTCCCCGCTACGCCGACCTGATCACCAAGTACATCAACGTGCCCGGTGACCTCGCGGTGCTGGACGTGTTCGCCGGTTTCGCCGACACCTGGGCCCGGGACGGCCTGCTGCTCATCGGGGACGCCGCGCACACGCACGGCCCCATCGGCGGCCAGGGGATCAACCTCGCGATCCAGGACGCGGCACTCGCGCATCCGATCCTCGTCTCGGCGCTGGCCGCCGGCAGCTTCGACCGCGACACGCTCGGCCAGTTCGAGCAACAGCGGCGGCCGGTCGTGGAAACGGTCACGCAGATGCAGGCCAGGCAGGCCAAACTGCTGTTCGCCCGCCCCGGTAACCCCCCGCCCGACCTGTCCGCCGAACACGGCGGCCCCGGTGGGCACGGCGGGAACGGGCACGGGCACGGCGGCCCTCCGGCCGGCCCGCCCACTGAACACAGCGGCCCCTCAGCCGGCCCCCCAACCGGCCCGGCCGCCGGACACGGCGGGCCGCCGGCCGCCCCGGACACCGGACGCGGTGGCCCCCCGACCGGCCCAGGTGCCGGC
>NZ_CAKKTL010000005.1:46672-53868 GCF_920664355.1 Protofrankia sp. CiP1_Cm_nod2 | reverse complement strand
GGTTGACGGTTCCGGTGTTCTTTATATCGCTGACACAGGAAACGGCCGGGTGCGCCGGGTGGGCCCCAGTGGCGGGTAGCGGATTCCGGGAAAGGTTCCTCGGAACTTCCTGTCATGGCCCGTGTCGGCCTGTCCGGCATGTTGCCGCGCGACGCCGGACGAGAGCCGCGCGCGGCCCCGGAGCCCTCCTCCCGGCGCCGCGTCCCGGCCGGAACGGCACCGCTGTCCGGCCCGGCGGGGCTCGTCGGGTGCGCGTGACACCGGCGTCCACATCCGGTTTCCATCTCGTTGCCATGGCCGTCGGTGTGTGGCTCGGCCAGGCTCGGAGCGGCGCATGCATGTGATCAGAAAAGAGGCGGGGCTGGTGGGGAGCCGAACGGTGGTGCTACAGGTCACATCCCCGGAGGGCACCGTGCACGACGTCGAACTGGATACCGGGCCGATCACCATCGGGCGGGAGGCGTCGGGACACACTCCGGACGTCGTGCTGGGACCGGACCCCCAGCGGTGGGTCGGCCGGTTGCACTGCACGCTGGACTTCGCCGACGGCATGTGGTCGGTGACCGACAACGCCAGCGTCAACGGCACGCTGCTGCGGCACGGCGGCATCACCGACCGCCTGCGGGGGCACCGACGGATCCAGCATCAGGACACGCTGCTGATCCTCGGCGGCATGAGCCCGGGCGGTGAGCCGCTGTACTGGGAGCTGATCTTCCTGGATCCGAACGCCACCCTGCCGGCGCCGTTCGGCCCGCCGCCGGAGGTCCGTCACGTCGGGCCGTGCCTGCGCTACGACTGGGTGGCGGCCAGGGTCTACCGCCACGAGGACGGGGTGGAAACCCTGATCACGGGGCTGCGTCCGCAGGGCCACCAACTGCTGCGGTACATGGCCGGACGCAACAGCAGCGGCGCGGCGGTGACCTGCGACCACACCGAGTTGATCACCGCACTGTGGGGTCCTCGCGAGGAGTGGGCGGCCCACCGCTCGTACACCCGTGCCGACGTCGCGGGCGTCGTGCGGGCCGTGCGGCGCTGCATCGAGGTGGACCCGTCGAACCCTCGCATCCTGGAGACCGTCGCAGGCATCGGTTACCGCCTCAACGTCCACCCGGGTGCCGGGGACGGGCGGTCGGCATGATCCGATACGCTGCCCGGACCAGGACGGGTCACCTGCACAGCGACAACCAGGACCGGCTGGCGGCCGACGTCGAGCGGGGCACGTTCATCGTGGTCGACGGCATGGGCGGCCTGGCGGAAGCGTCGGCCACCGCGCAGGCGGTCGTCGAGCAGTTTCCCCGCCGGGTGCGGGAGCGTGTCACGGCGTTGCACGGGCCAGACGTGGCGCAGGCGGTGACCGCGGTGGCGGCGGAGCTCAACGAGCGGGTGCGGCAGGGTGCGCGCGCGGGCCCGGACAGCACCGGCGCGGCCGTCGCGCTGCTGCTCGTCCGCGACGGCCTGGCGCTGGTCGTGCACCTGGGTGACAGCAGGATCTACCTCGCGCGAGACGGGCGTCTGCGTCGGCTCACCGAGGACCACACCCGGGGCGGGCAGCTCACCCGGTTCGTCGGCATGCCCGGAGAGGTCGTCCCGGGCGTTTCGGTCACAGAGCTGTATGCCTGTGACCGCATCCTGCTGTGCACCGACGGGCTCACCGGCAGCGTCGACGACCGGGCGCTCGCCGAGCTGCTGACCACGCCTGACGGGCTTGACGGGGTGTGCGGGCAGCTGGTCGAGGCCGCTACCGCGGGGGGAGCGGTCGACGACATCTCGGTGATCGCCATCGAGTACGACGCGAGGAACGCGAGGGGGATGGGCTGATGGCGCTGCTCGGCAACGGCGACGAGATCGGCGACAACCTCACCGTGGAACGGCTGCTCGGCGAGGGCGCGTTCGCCGAGGTCTACCGGGTGCGGCACCGCCACCTCGGCCGGCAGGCGCTGAAGCTGTTCAAGAAGGTCGCCTCGCTGGAGGAGACGGACGGGATGCTGGACGAGGCCCGCCTGCTGTCGGCGCTGGGGCATCCGAACATCGTCCGGGTGTTCGACGCGAACACCGTGCGGACTCCGCGCGGGCTGCGCGGTTTCTTCACGATGGAGTACGTCGCCGGGGGCAGCCTCGAACGCCTCGCCGCGGTGCACCGCCCGTCGGTACCGACGGACCTCGTCGCCGAGGTGATGGAGCAGATCGCGAACGGGCTCGCGGCCGCCCACGGCCAGGACCCGCCGATCGTGCACCGGGACATCACCCTGGCCAACATCCTGGTCGGCTACGACGGCACCGGTATGCGGGTGCGGGTCAGCGACTTCGGCCTGGCCAAGCGCGCCAACCCGTTCACACAGCTGGCCAGCGCGCAGGGCACCTACGCGTTCATGGCCCCGGAGGTGCTGCGGGACCAGGGCTACTCGTGTGCCAGCGACGTGTGGTCGGTGGGCACGGTCGCCTACTGGCTGCTTACCAACCACTTTCCGTACCACGACGGGGGACGCTTTCCCTCCTGGTACTCCGTCGCCCGGTTCAGGCAGGCGCCGTTGCCGCCCAGCCGTTACAACGACGATGTCGACGCCGAGCTGGACCGCATCGTGCTGGCCACCCTCGAAGTCGACTCCGTCAACCGTCCGGTTACCGCACAGGCCCTCGCGGACGCGTTGCGCGAGCGTCGGGAGGCCGGCGGAGGCTCGGCGGCACCCTCGCCCGTGACCCCGGCTCCGGGCTCCCCGCCTCCGCCGCCCACCAGACAGGCCGAACGTCTCGCCGAGAAGGCGCTGGCGCTCTCCCGCGTTCCCGGCCAGCTGCCACGGGCGGCCGATCTCATGGAGGAGGCGGTCAACCTGTCGCGGTACCTGCGGGATCTGTACCTGCACAAGCTCGTCCTGTGGCGCCGGGGGGTGATGATGTGAGCCAGCAGCTGACACGGATGCGGGCGGAGCTGCGGCAACGCCGCCATCACCGGGCTTTCCGGATCGCGCCACCGGCATGGGACGAGTTCCTGTGCGAGCAGATGGAGCGGTTGCTCGCCGAGATCACCGAGCTCGGCGATCTCGGCGCGGCGGAACCCGAGTCCCAGCCGGACCCGCCGCGGCCCGGTCCCGGTCCCGGTCCCGGGTCCGGGTCCGGGCCGTGTCTCGACGAGAAGGCGCTGGCCCGTGCCGTGACGAACCTGTGGAAGGCCCAGCGCAAGCTCGCCGAGGAGGAGGAACCGTCCGCCCGGGCCCGGCAGGCCGCCCGCTACCTGCGCGCATGCCGCGACGCGCTGGCCGAGGCCGGGCTGGTCGTGCAGGACCACGACGGGGACGCGTTCCATCCCGGCCGCTCCATCGAGGTCCTCGCCTTCCAGGAGGATTTCTCCCTGGACACCGAAAAGGTGCTGGAGACCGTCCGGCCGTCGGTCTACTTCCAGGACCGACGTGTCCAGATGGGCCAGGTGATAGTCGGGCGCCCGCCCTCTTCCGGGCCCGTCGGCACAGTGTTCTAGCTCGGTGCCCGGCCCAGTACGGACCAAACATTCGACACGGATCACACAGAGGGCTGTCATGCGTGACACGATCGACTTCGGTATCGACCTGGGTACCACGAACAGCGCCATCGCCGTTGTCAATGACGGCACGGTTACCGTAATCAAGAACAACGACGGCTGGGAGACCACGCCGTCCGCGGTCTGGATCCCCAAACCGGGGGTCGTCCATGTCGGACGCCGGGCGCGTGACCGCAGCGAGAACGACCCGGAGAACGTGGCCGCGGAGTTCAAGCTGGAGATGGGGCTGGCCGACGCGCGCCGGCGTTTCGCCAAGGCCGCGGTGGAGCTCACCCCCCAGCAGCTGTCGGCCGAGGTGCTCAGGTCACTGCGCGCGGACGCCGCGCACCAGTACGACAACGTTCCCCCGGAAGTCGCGGTGATCACGGTGCCGGCGGCGTTCGCCCTGAACCAGAACAAGGCGACCGTCGACGCGGCGGCGCTGGCGGGTTTCAGCGCGGAGTGCCCGCTGGTACAGGAGCCGACGGCGGCGGCCTTCGCCTACGGTTTCCACAACACCGCGGACCGGGTGTACTGGATGGTGTTCGACTTCGGCGGGGGGACGTTCGACGCCGCCGTGGTCAGCAAACGTGACGGCGACCTGCGCGTGCTCAATCACGCGGGTGACCCCTACCTTGGCGGCAAGCTGATCGACTGGGCGCTCGTCGAGCGGGTTCTGGCACCCGCGGCCAGCCGTGACCTCGGTTTTTCCGAGTTCCGCCGGGACAATCCGAAGTGGCTGAAGAACTTCGCGATCCTGAAGCAGGCGGCCCAGGACGCGAAAATCCAGCTGTCCCGGCTCGGACAGGTGGATATCACAACCGAGCTCCTGGACGAGGGGGCGAGCAGGGAGACGTTCGAGTACACCCTGACCCGCGACGAGCTCGACCGGGTCGCCGAGCCCTTCTACGTCAGGGCGATCAAACTGTGCCGCTCCGCGCTCGGCGAGGCCGGGCTGGGCGCGGACGACATCGACCGCCTGCTGCTGGTCGGCGGGGTCACCCTCGCTCCCGGGCTGCGGGAGCGGCTCGCCGACCCCCGGCACGGCCTGGGCATCGAGCTGGACTTCAGCCTCGACCCGACCACCGTGGTCGCCTGTGGCGCGGCCATCTTCGCGAGTACGGTCCGCAGCCCGGAGCCGGCGTCCTTCGAGCCCGCGCCGGGGGAGTTCACGCTCGAACGGCACTACGACCCCAGCGTGACCACGACCAGGCCCACCGTTGGTGGTCACGTGCACAGCGCCGCTCCGGTCGACTGGACGGCCTATTCTGTTACCCTGAGCAACCCAGCCGGCCGTCCACCGTTCACCACCGGCCGCATCGCACTGGCCGCGGACGGCGGCTTCCTCACCGAGGTCGACCTCGATCCTCACCAGACCTCACGCTTCACCGTCGAGCTGACCGACGCCACCGGCACACCCCGCAAGCTCACACCGGACACCTTTCCGATCACACATGGGGGCACCGAGTTCGGTGGCCCGCGGCTCGGGCACTCGCTGGGTATCCAGGTCGCCGACGGCAGGTTCGAGCCGATACTGCGGAAGAACGCCACCCTGACGGCCAAGGGCAAGAAGCCGTTCCTGACCACCGGCGCGTTGCGCCGCGACGATCCGGAGTCGGTGCTGCGGATCACCGTCCTGCAGGGCGAACACAGCCGGGCGGACCGTAACCGTGAGGTCGGGGTGCTGGAGATCCGGCCACGTGACGTCCGGATCGATCTTCCCGCGGGCAGCGGCGTCGAGGTCACCTTCGAGGCGAACACGTCCAACCTGGTCACGGTGGTCGCCGACGTGACGCTGGTGGGGGAGCAGTTCGATGCCGAGCTCAACCTGGACAGCGTCCGGACCAGGAGCCCGCAGGAGCTGGAGAACCTGCTGCACGAGGCGGAAGAGCGGCTGGCCTCGCTGCACAGCCAGGCCGTGACCGGGGAGAAGCGGCTGGCCGAGCTTGAGAAGGACGGCACCCTCACGACCGTCCGTGAGCAGGTGCGAGCGGCCAGGGTGGACGCTGGCGCCGCGGCGACGGCCGAGGACCGTCTGCGGGAGCTCAACGCCAGACTGGACGACATCGAGGACGCCGTGAAACTGCCCGAACTGGTCCAGCAGGTGGACGAGCTCCTGGACTGGGCCGCCGGGCCCGCGGAGCGGTTCGGCACCGCGGCGGACCGGCAGGCGCTCGCGGATCTGCGGCGCCGGGCACGGGAGGCGGCCGACGCCGAGGACGTCGCGGCGGTGCGCAACCAGCTCGACCGGATCATCCCGCTCGTCCTCGAGCTGGAGCGGCGCAACCCGGACTGGCCGGTCCGGCTGTTCTACAGCCTCGAGAGCGTGCTCGGTGCCACCGGCCAGGCCGATGCGCTGATCCGCGAGGGCAAGCGGGCCATGGCGGCGAACGACGTACGCGGCCTGGAGGCGGTGAACCAGCGTCTGATCCGTCTGCTGCCACGGGACGCGCAGGATGCGATCATCACGCTGGTTCCGGCATGAGCGAGCCGCTGCGTTCCGTGCTGGACGCCCAGGTGGCCGTCAGCCGGGCGCGCGCCGCCGCGCGTGCGGGTGATCTGGACCGGGCGGCGCGGCTGCTGGACGGCCTCGACGCCGCCGGCCGCCTTGACGCCGCCGGCGCGGCCGGCGTGCCCGTGCTCGACCTGCGGGCCAGGGTGCACGCCCAGCGCGGCGAGCTGGCCGAGGCGGACAGGTGCTGGGCCAGGGCGCAGGCCCTCGTACCCGATGATCCGGCCGCCGCGGCGGGTCGCCACACCATCAAAAAGATCAGCAAAGGTCGCCGGCGCGTTCGGCCGCTCGTCGGGCCGGGCCGGGTCGTGGCCGCAGCCGTGGCCGTGACCGCGGTGACGGGGACGGCGCTCGGGTATTTCCCGCTCGACGGCCTCGGACCGAGACCGCCCGGTGTGGCCAGCCCCTCGGAGCGGGCCCTGGTACACGCGGCTCAGCCGCGGCGGGAGGACGAGAGCACCGAGACGCTGGAACGGCGCGTTCACGCATCGGAACAGTACGCCAGCGCCCTGGCGGGGCGGCTGGCGTCGCTGGACGCGGAGCGCGCCGCGGCCGCCGGCCGCCGCGCCCGTGATCTCGACGCGATCGTCGAAGGGCTGGGGACGCTCTCCGGTGCGTCCGTGGAACGCCGTGCCGAGGACGTCCGGGTGGTCTTCAGCACGGGGCTGTTCCTACGCGACGCGGAGATCAGCCGAACGGGCCGGCTGCTGCTGACGCGGATCGGCGGCCGGCTGGCGAGCATGAACGTGACGACGACCGTGGTAGGTCATGTGTCCGCCGTGGCCGGAGGGCGGACGAGCGGAGGCTCCACGGTCGCGCTGGACCGTGCCCGGGTGGCGGTCGGCTACCTGGCGGCGGGCGGCAGACTGCCCCTGACAGCGTTTGCCCTGGTCAGCGCGGATCAGACGCAGGGTCCGTTCCCGGACGTCCAGCGTAACCGCACGGTAACCCTGATGATCATCCCGAGGGAGCCGCCAGCGCCCCGCTGACAGCTCGCCCGCGGCCTCGGACATCCGTCCCGGAGCACACCCGGTGCCAGCTGACGCCAAGCCGGTGCGGTGCGGTGCGGACGACCCTGGTGCCGAGGTCCTGGCACCAGCCGGCTCTGCTGTCAGCCGGCCCTGGTGCCGGTGGTCCTGGCTGGTGCCGGTGGCACGCGGTCAGGTCAGGACG
>NZ_CAKKTL010000005.1:45200-46321 GCF_920664355.1 Protofrankia sp. CiP1_Cm_nod2 | reverse complement strand
TCCAGGGGCCGATGCCGCCGACGCGTTCCGGGGTGATCCGCAGGACGTAGCCGGGGGGTGGGTCGGGGATCGGTGACGGAGGGGCGTCCGGCCCAAGGTAGATCCTGGTGAGTTTCGCGAGCAGTTCGGGCGCGCCGCCCTCGATGACCTTCGCGTGCCCGTGGACGACCAGGTAATGGTCGAGGCCGCCGCCCTCGGTCCCTGCGGCCTCGATCGACAGCGCCACCCGTGGGTCCCGCTGGAGGTTGCGGAGCTTCTGGTACAGCCCCAGGTGGGCGGTGACGATCTCGTCGCCGTCGACGCCCACCCACACCAGGGTGATCTGGGGGCTGCCGTCCGGGTTCAGGGTGACGAGGTGGGCGAGGCGCCCGGCCGTCAGCGCGGCACGCACGGCGTCGGTCAGCAGAGTCATGTGTTCGACGTCCTCCAGGTGCAAGAAGGCGCGGCGCAGGTCGAGCCGCTGGTTGTGACTACGACAGCTGTATGTCAGAACCGGCCCGGCTATTCCCGGGAGGGCCGGTCACCTGCGGCGATGCCCGGTCGTCTGCCGCGCAGCCGCCCGAGGGCCGGCGGAATCACGATCATCTCGCCGGCGGTGTCGGGCGGGCCGTTCGTCGGATGGGCCGCGTCAGATGAGCTGTTCGGCCCAGATGGTCTTGCCGGTGCGGTTGTAGCGGGTGCCCCAGTGGTGGGTGAGCTGGGCGATGAGGAACAGGCCGCGGCCGTTCTCGTCGAGGGTGCGGGCGCGGCGCAGGTGGGGGGCGGTGCTGCTGGTGTCGGAGACCTCGCAGATGAGGGTGCCGCGGTCGCGGATGAGGCGGAGGTGGATGGGGCCGGTGGCGTGGCGGATGGCGTTGGTGACGAGTTCGCTGACGACGAGTTCGGTGGTGTAGATGGCGTCGTGCAGGCCCCAGGCGGTGAGCTGGTCGGTGGTGTGGGCGCGGGCGTGGGCGACGACGGCGGGGTCGGCGGGCAGGTCCCAGGAGGCGACCTGGCCGGCGGTGAGGGTGTGGGTGCGGGCGAGCAGGACGGCGATGTCGTCGTCGGCGGGCCGGTCCGGCAGCAGGGTCTTGAGAATGACGTCGCAGGCGGTGTCGAGGGAGTCGGTGGGCTCGCCGAGC
>NZ_CAKKTL010000005.1:36937-44844 GCF_920664355.1 Protofrankia sp. CiP1_Cm_nod2 | reverse complement strand
TGGTCGGCGTTCTGGCTGCTGCCGGTGGCCAGCCGGGTGATGACGTCGTCGAGCCGGGTGAGCAGCTCGTCGGGGGTGGGGTCGGCGTCGGCGAGGGTGCGCACGGCGGTGCGCAGCTGGCCCATGGTGGCGGCGGCGTGGATGCCGTGGTCGGTGACGTCGCCGACGACGAGGGCGACGCGGGCGCCGGAGAGCGGGATGACGTCGTACCAGTCGCCGCCGACGCCGGCCTGGGCACCGGCGGGCAGATACCGGGAGGCGACGTCGACGGCTGTGTGCCGCGGGAGATGGTGGGGGAGGAGGCTGTGCTGGAGGGTAAGGGCGGTAGTGCGTTCGCGGGTGTAGCGGCGGGCGTTGTCGAGGCAGACGGCGGTGCGGGCGCCGAGCTCGTCGGCGAGGACGAGGTCGTCGGGGGTGAAGGGCCCGGGATGGTGCTGGTGACGGATGAAGACGGCGACGCCGAGAGTGCTGCCCCGGGCGCGCAGCGGAACAATCATGACGGAGTGGAGCCCGTACTCGCGGATCCGGGCGGCCCGCAGGGGGCTGGCCGCCATCCATCGTGCCATCGGCGGGTCGGAGATCCGGTAGGAGGCGCTCCGGCCGGTGGCGAGGACGGTGGCGATGGGGGAGTCCGGTGGGTAGATGTCGGTCTGGCCCAGCGCGACGACGGCTTCCGGCTGCCCCATGAGGGCGGACTGGTGGGCGGTACGGCGCAGCATCACCGGGGTGGTGATCGGGCCCGGCGGTGGCTCGTCCCCGTGGTAGACGGTGTCGAGAAGGTCGACGCTGGCCCAGTCGGCGAAGCGGGGGACGGCGATGTCGGCGAGCTCCTGGGCGGTGCGGGTGAGCTCGAGGGTGCTGCCGATGGCGGCGTTGGCCTCGTTGAGCAGGGTCAGCCGCTGCCGGGCCCAGTACCGCTCGCTGATGTCGAGCGACGCGCTGAGCAGGCCTCTGACCTGGCCGGCCGGATCCCGCACCGGTGACAGGGTGATCGCCCAGGCGCGTTCGCGGGGTTCGCCCGGTGCCTGGTGGAAGGCCCCGTCGGCCCCGTCGGCCCCGTGGGCCCGGTAGTCCTCGTAGGCCTCGTAATATGCGGGCTCGCCGGTCCGCACCACCTGGCGGGCCTGCTCGACCAGGCCGGCGGGCTGGTGCTGCCCGGGGGCGGGGAACACCTCCGCCGCCGGGCGCCCGCGCGCGTCCCGCTCCCGCAGGCCGGTCATGTGGGCCGACTCGCTGTTCAGCCGCCGGACCCGCACCTCGGTATCGAAGATCGCCAGGCCGATCGGGGCCTGGGTGAACGCCCAGTCCAGCAGCGTCAGCTCGGCCTGGCGCTCACGCTGGTGGTCACGCAGGTCCTGGACGGTGACGGCGGTCACGAACCACTGGGTGACCGTCCCGTCGCGGGCCGGCAGCGGCTGGGCGTGCAGCCACACCTCAAGGCCGTGCCCGTCGCGGTGGCACAGGACGGCGGTCCCGCTCCAGCTCCGCCCGTCCGCCAGGCGGCACCGGGCCGGTCGCGGGAGCGGGGCGGCGAGAAGATCGGCCACCGACCGCCCGACGACCTCGGCCGGGGAGTATCCGAGCAGGTGGGGGGTGCGGGAGCCACACGCGGTGACGGTGCCGTGCGCGTCCACGCCGGCCGTCATCGCACGTTTCACGGGGAGATCGCCGAAAAGGTCTCCTGGTATGGGGCTCTGTGCTCCCTCGCCGTCCATCTCACCCCCCGTCTTCCCCCCACGGACGCGGGCGAACCGGGACCGCCACACCCTACCCAAACCAGCCGTCCCCTCGCCGCCCGGCCCTCGCGGCCCGGCCCTCCCGCCCGCTGGCCCATACCGATTCTGTGCCGGCGGCGTCCCGTCCCGCCGCTGCCTGCCCGGCCGGGCGGTGGTGCTGGACCCCTGGCCACCGGTGCGGTTACATTCGGACAATGCGTGCCGGATCTGCGTCCTGGACGGTGATGCTCGACCCGTTCTGGTCCTCCCGCCGCGCGCATCACTTCGACCAGATCTGTTGACGTCGAACAGAGCCCCCGCTGATCCGGCCTGACAGCTAGTGGGTGCCGCAAGCCCGCCGTCCATCGTCAACGCCCCCTGGTGGCCCTGTGACGGCCCCGCGGCCTCATGCGGTGACGTGCTCCGTGCGATCCGCCCGGCCGTAATGATCATTTTTCGGCGGCGGTGAGCTGGTCGCGCCGCCGGCCACCCGGCCATGGCGCACCGCGACACGCCAGCCAACGACAGCCAGCCAACGACAGCCAGGCCACGGCACGACGCACCGATTGACCTGTCCCACCGCTTCGGCATGCCCCGGCCGCCGCGCCGGCGGTGGAGAGGACCCCGACATGACGACCCCCGTCACGGGCACGGCGCCGGCACCGGGCCGCTCCCGGCGCCGGCTGGCCCTGGGCGCGATCCTGCACGGCTCCGGCGGGCACATCGCCGGCTGGCGGCACCCGTCCTCGCCACCGGACGGCCAGCTCGACATCGACCATCACATCCGGCTGGCCAGGACGCTGGAACGGGGGACGTTCGACGCGCTGTTCGTCGCCGACACCGTGGCCATCTGGGGACACCAGTACGACTCGCTGCGGCGCACCGCCCGCGCCGACCACTTCGAGCCGCTGACCCTGCTGGCCGCGCTGTCCACCGTGACCGAGCGGATCGGCCTGGTCGCCACCGCGACGACGACCTACAACGAGCCGTTCCACATCGCGCGTAGGTTCGCCTCGCTGGACCATCTCTCCGCCGGCCGGGCCGGGTGGAACGTGGTGACGTCGGTGGTCCCGCTGGAGGCCGGCAACTTCGGCCGGGACACCCATCTCGAGCACGGCGCGCGCTACCTGCGGGCCGAGGAGTTCGTCGAGGTCGTCCGGGAGCTGTGGGACAGCTTCGACGACGGCGCGGTCGTCCGGGACACCGCGTCGGGGCACTACTACGACCCGGCCGGCCTGCGCACCCCGCACCATGCCGGCCCGCACTTCACGGTGCGCGGGCCGCTGAACATCTCCCGGCCGCCGCAGGGCCATCCGGTGATCTTCCAGGCCGGCTCGTCGGAGACCGGCCGGGCGTTCGCGGCCCGCCACGGCGAGGTGGTGTTCACCGCCCAGACCTCGCTGGCCGGCGCCCAGGCGTTCTACGCCGACATCAAGGCGCGCGCGGCGGCGTACGGCCGGGACAGCGACCACCTGCTGGTCTGGCCGCTGCTCTCGCCGTTCGTCGCGAGCACCCGGGAGCGGGCCCGGGCCCGCCTGGCCGAGCTGCAGGAGCTGGTGCACGACGACGTGGCCCGCCGGCTCGTCCAGGACAACATCGGGGATCTCGACCTGTCCGGATACCCGTTGGACGGGCCGCTGCCGCCCATCGGCGCGACCAACCGGAGCCGCAGCCGCCAGGAGCTGATGCTCGACCTGGCCCGCCGCGAGAACCTCACGATCCGCCAGCTGGCGCTGCGGTTCACCACCGTGGGCGCCGTGGCCGGTACCCCGGAGGATGTCGCCGACCACATCGAGGAGTGGTTCACCAGCCGCGCCGCCGACGGTTTCACCATCAGTTTTCCCTACCTGCCCGGCGCCGCCGAGGACTTCGTCGACCTCGTCGTCCCCGAGCTGCGCCGCCGCGGGCTGTTCCGCCACACCTATGGGACGACGACGCTGCGCGGCCACCTCGGCCTGCCGCGCCCCCGGGCCGGCATCGGGGGCGCTGGGGGCACTGGGGGTGCCGGGGGTGCCGGGGGCGCCGGGGGCGCCGGGCAGCCGGTGGGCGCGGGGCGGCAGGCCGGGCCGGGGGCAGGGGAAGGAAACCGATGACCCACGGCAGGCGGCTGCGCCTCAACGCCTTCCTCAAGCCGCCGGGGGAGTTCCTGGCCGCCTGGCGGCATCCGGGCGCCGTCCCGGACGCGGGCGTGAACATCCGGCACCTGATCGAGCTGGCGCGGACCGCCGAGCGGGCCTGCTTCGACGCGCTCTTCTTCGCCGACCTCGTCGGGGTGCCCTTCGCCGACCAGGAGGTGCTGCGCCGGGTCTCGGTGGTCAACGACTCCTTCGAGCCGACGACCCTGCTCGCCGCGCTGGCCACCGCCACCAGCCGGATCGGGCTCATCGCCACCGCGTCCACCACCTACAACGAGCCCTACCACCTGGCGCGCACGTTCGCCTCGCTGGACCATCTCAGCCGGGGGCGGGCCGGCTGGAACCTGGTCACCTCGCTCAACGACGCGGAGGCCCGTAACTTCGGCCTGCCCGAGCACGTCGGGCACGCCGAGCGCTACCGGCGGGCCGCGGAGTTCCACCAGGTGGTGACCGGCCTGTGGGACAGCTTCGACGACGACGCGTTCCGCCGCGACCAGGCGTCCGGGATCTACTTCGACGACGACCGGGTGCACCGGCTCGACCACCGGGGAAGGTACTTCTCGGTGACCGGGCCGTTGAACATCCCCCGCCCGCCGCAGGGCCATCCGGTGGTCGTCCAGGCCGGCTCCTCCGAGGCCGGTAAGTCGCTGGCGGCCGCGGCCGCGGACGTCGTCTTCACCCACCATCCCGACGGCGCCGCCGCCCGGGCCTTCTACGCCGAGATCAAGGCGCGGGCGGCCGCGGCCGGCCGGAACCCGGAGCACGTCCTCGTCCTGCCGGCGCTGTCCACGATCGTCGGCCGCACCCTGGCCGAGGCCGAGGACAAGGCCGAGCGGCTGTACGCGCTGCTCGACCCGCGGGTGGCGCTGGCCGATCTCGCCTACTGGCTCGGCGGCGTCGACCTGTCGACGCACCCGCTGGACGGGCCGCTGCCGCAGCTGCCCGTCTCGAACCAGAGCCGCAGCGCCCAGCGGCTCATCGTGGAGCGGGCCCGGGCCCGCAACCTGACCATCCGCGAGCTCGCCAGGGGGCTGGCCCGCGACGAGCGGACCATCGTCGGCACCCCGGAGACGGTCGCCGACCACATCCAGGAGTGGTTCGAGACGCAGGCCGCGGACGGTTTCAACGTGATCTTCCCGTACCTGCCGGAGACGCTCGACGACTTCGCGGACCTGGTCATCCCGCAGCTGCGACGGCGCGGCCTGTTCCGGGCCTCCTACGAGGGCCGGACCCTGCGCGAGAACCTGGGGCTGCCCCGCCCGGCCAGCCGGTACGCCCGCGACCGGCGCGGCGCGTGACCGCTGTCCGGCATGTCCGACCGAACGGCGGTCACCGACCGTCGTCACTTCCGGCCCACGGCCGACGAGGAGGCCGACGATGACCGGGACGACCGGGACGACCGGGACGACCGGGACGACCGGGACGACCGGGACGACCGGGACGACCGGGACGACCGGGACGACCGGGAGGCCTGAGAGGACCCGCACCGGCAACGTCAGCGCCGACGGCATCGGTGCCGGGAGCGCCGACGCCGACAGCACCGGCCCGGACGGGCCGGGCAGCGCCACCGCCAGGCCGGCGGCCGCCCTGCCCACGCTGGATATCGGCCCCTACCGCACGGGCGGCCCCGGGCGGACGGCGTTCCTGGCGGCGCTGCGCGCGGCCTGCCACGGGCCGGGCTTCTTCTACCTCACCGGGCACGGGATCCCGCCGGCCGCCACCGCCGCCGTGCTGGCGGTCAGCCGGGAGTTCTTCCACCTGCCCGAGGCCGTCAAGCTCGAGATCGAGAACATCCACTCGCCGCACTTCCGCGGGTACACCCGGCTCGGCCACGAGATCACCCGGGACAGCCCGGACATCCGCGAGCAGATCGACATCGGCGACGAGCGCCCCGCCCGCCGGCTCGGCCCGCACGACCCGCCCTACCTGCGCCTGGACGGCCCCAACCAGTGGCCGGCCGCGCTCCCCCGGATGCGGGGGATCGTCGGGGCCTACCTGGCCGAGCTGGGACGGCTCGCCCGCACGCTCGTCCACGCGTTCGCCGAGTCCCTCGGCCTGGCCGCCGGCCACCTGGACCCGACGTTCGCCGTCGACCCCCGCTCGCACCTGAAGCTGATCCGCTACCTGCCCGCGCCGCCGGGCTTCGCCGCCGGCTACGACCAGGGCGTCGGCGCCCACAAGGACGGCGGCTTCGTCACGTTCGTCCTCCAGGACGACAGCGGCGGCCTGCAGGTGGCGCGCAGCCCGCGGGCGGGCACGGACGTGCCGGCCGACGGCTGGATCGACGTCACCCCGGTACCGGGGACCTTCGTGGTCAACATCGGTGAGATGTTCGAGCTGGCGACCCAGCGTTACTACCGGGCGACCGTGCACCGGGTCGTCAGCCCGCCGGCCGGGACGGAGCGGGTGTCGGCGGCCTTCTTCTTCGGCCCGCACCTGTCGGCGACGCTGGCGCCCCTGCCGCTGCCGGACGAGCTGCGCCGGCAGCTGCCGGCGGCCGAGCCCCCCGACCCGCGCAACCCGATCTTCGCCGAGCACGGCGTCAACACCCTCAAGAGCTGGCTGCGCAGCCATCCCGAGGTGGCCCGGCGGTACTACTCCGACGTCGAGGCGCCCGCCGGCCGAGGAGCATACTGATCATGTCGCCCGGCCCGGTCCGCCGGTTGTGGGCAGGTGAGCCGGCGGCGGCAGGACGGCGGCAGGACGGCGGGCGGTGGCAGACGGCGGCCAGGCAGTGAACCGACCAGGTAGCGAGCAGTGAGAGGGAACCCGTGACGAGCGAGCCCACGACGTACAGCTTCGAGACCCGGCAGGTCCATGCCGGCGCCCAGCCGGATCCGGCGACGGGTGCCCGCGCGGTGCCGATCTACCAGAGCACGTCGTTCGTCTTCGACGACACCCGTCACGCGGCGGACCTGTTCTCGCTCGCCGAGGTCGGGTTCACCTACACCCGGGTGGTCAACCCGACCCAGGACGTCCTGGAGCAGCGGGTCGCGGACCTGGAGGGCGGTGCCGCGGCGCTGGCGGTGGCCAGCGGCCAGGCGGCGCAGGCGCTGGCGATCCTCACCATCGCCTCCGCCGGCGATCATCTGGTCTCGTCGTCGTCGCTGTACGGCGGGACGTACGCGCTGTTCGCCCACACGCTCTCCGAGCTCGGCATCGAGACGACCTTCATCGACGACCCCGACGACCTGGGTGCCTGGAAGGCCGCCGTGCGCCCGAACACGGCCGCCCTCTACGGGGAGACGATCGGCAACCCGCGCGGGAACGTCCTCGACATCGCCGGGGTGGCCGGGGCCGCGCACGAGGCGGGCGCGCCGCTCATCGTCGACAACACCCTGGCCTCCCCGTACCTGTCCCGCCCGCTCGAGCACGGCGCCGACGTGGTCGTGCACTCGGCGACGAAGTTCATCGGCGGGCACGGCACGTCCATCGGCGGGGTCATCGTCGACGGCGGCCGGTTCGACTGGGGCAACGGGCGTTACCCACGGTTCACCAGCCCGGATCCGTCCTACAACGGGCTGGTGTTCCTCGAGGCCTTCCCGGAGACCGCCTACATCGTGCGGGCCCGGGCGAAGCTGCTGCGCGATCTCGGCCCGGCGCTGTCGCCGGTCAACGCCTTCCTGCTGCTGCAGGGGCTGGAGACGCTGTCGCTGCGGGTACAGCGGCACTCGGAGAACGCGCTGGCGGTGGCGCGCTGGCTTGAGGGCCGCGACGACGTGCTGTGGGTCGCCTACCCGGGGCTGGAGACCAGCCGCTGGCACGCGGCGGCGACGCGCTACCTGCCGGCCGGCGCCGGTGCCGTGCTGGCCTTCGGGATCCGCGGCGGCGCGGCGGCGGGCCGGGCCTTCGTCGAGGCCCTCCAGCTGCACAGCCATCTGGCCAACGTCGGCGACGTGCGCTCGCTGGCGATCCATCCCGCCACGACCACCCACGCCCAGCTCACCGCGGCCGAGCAGGCCGCGAGCGGGGTCAGCGGTGAGCTGGTCCGGCTCTCGGTCGGCCTGGAGGGGATCGACGACATCCTCGCCGACCTGCGCACCGGCTTCGCCGCTGC
>NZ_CAKKTL010000005.1:13261-36535 GCF_920664355.1 Protofrankia sp. CiP1_Cm_nod2 | reverse complement strand
GCAGCCGCCCGGCCGCACGGGCCGAGTGGGCCCGTGCGGAAGCACCCGGGCGGGCCATGGTGAGACCCGCCGTCCTCCCGCCCACGTGGACTATCTACTCTCTACTCTGGTGAAGATGGAAAGCGTGATCATTGCGGGCAGCGTGGGAACGGTCATCGAAGATGGCGATCCCCGATCAGACCGTGGCCGCTATATCACACCACGTAGCCACCGCGGGCTGGCCAGCGCAGGGTGACCGGCATCGCCGGGTAGCCAGCCGCAGGAATCGTCCCCTTCAGCCATCAAGGAGCCGTTGCATCCCATGACCGAGCTTTCAACGCCGCCCGCGGAACCCGGTCGCGAGATCCTGGTGATAGGCGCCGGTCCAGCGGGTCTGAGCGCGGCCTTCCAGCTGCACAAGTACGGGATCGCCTCCACCATCCTCGAGGCGGACGACCAGGTCGGCGGCATCTCCCGGACGGTCGAGCGCGACGGCTGGCGGTTCGACATCGGCGGCCACCGGTTCTTCACCAAGGTCCGGGCGGTCGAGGAGCTCTGGCACGAGATCCTCGGCGACGCCGACTTCCTGCTGCGGCCGCGCAAGAGCCGGATCTTCTACAACGGCGCCTACTACGACTATCCGATCAGCGCCGGGAACGCGTTGCGCAACCTCGGCCCGGCCGAGGCCGCCCGGTGCGTCGGCTCGTACCTGTGGGCCAGGGCCCGGCCGCCGAAGGATCAGACGGACTACGAGAGCTGGCTGGTCGCCCGGTTCGGCTGGCGTCTCTACCGCACCTTCTTCAAGACCTACACCGAGAAGGTCTGGGGGGTGCCGGTCAGCGAGATGCCGGCCGACTGGGCCGCCCAGCGGGTCAAGAGCCTGTCGCTGGCGAACGCCATCGTCAACGCGGTCTCGCCGCGCCGCAACCAGAAGAAGATCACTTCGCTGATCGAGGAGTTCCAGTACCCCAAGTACGGCCCCGGGATGATGTGGGAGGTCTGCCGCGACAAGGTCACCGCCGCCGGCAGCAAGGTGGTGATGAACACGACCGTGGTGGGCGTCAGGCACGCCGATGGCCGTGCGACGGCGGTCGTCGCACGCGACGGTGACGGGGGAACCACCGTCTACCCCTGTACCGACGTCGTGTCGTCCATGCCGATCTCCGAGCTGATCACGGCGATGGACCCGCCCGTCCCGGCCGCTGTCGCGCGGGCCGCGCGCGACCTGCGCTACCGGGACTTCATCACCGTCGCGCTCGTGGTGCCCGCCGGCAAGGTGCCCTGGGAGGACAACTGGATCTACATCCACGACCCGCAGGTGCGGACCATGCGCATCCAGAACTTCGGTTCCTGGTCGCCGTTCCTGGTCAAGGACGGCCGTAACGTGCTCGGCCTGGAGTACACGGTCTTCGAGAGCGACGCCGCCTGGACGGCCCCCGACGACGAGCTCATCGAACAGGGCAGGCGGGAGCTGGCCAAGCTCGGCCTTGTCGACTACGAGGACGTCGAGGCGGGATATGTGGTCCGCCAGGGCAAGGCGTACCCCATCTACGACGACCGTTACCGGGCGAACGTCGACGTGATCCGCGGCTGGCTCGCCGAGCACGCCACCAACGTCCACCCGGTCGGCCGCAACGGGATGTTCCGGTACAACAACCAGGACCATTCGATGCTCACCGCGATGCTCACCGCCGAGAACATCGCCACCGGCACGGCCCACGACGTCTGGTCGGTCAACGTCGAGGAGGAGTACCACGAGGAGGGCGCGGGTTCCGCGGCCGGCCGGCCGGGCGGTTCCCTCGGGACGGGGCGCGACGCCCCGGTCCTCCCGCGGGCCTCGGTCGACGCCGCGGCGGGCCCGGCGACACGACCGTGACGGCCGGGCAGGCCGTCACCGGGAACCGGGGGAGCCGTCGGCGGGTGCCCGGCGCTCTTAGCGGCCTGCCGATGTCACCGGCAGTGACGCCCCGTCCCTCCCGCGCCCGGATCCCGGGTATGGGAGAGACGCTGCCGGCCGCCTGGGCGCAGCACCCACCGGCCTGATCGGATGATCACGGCTCGTGGTGGTCGCGACGGTGCTGCGGACGGCGTCGGCCCGTCCACACTCCGGTGCGTTGCCGGGCAGGTGTGGTGCGCCGGTCGCCGGTCGCCGGTCGTTCGCCTGTCGCCGGCGCGGCGGCTGTTCCCGGCGGTTCAGGACGCCTCCCGCTCGCCGTGCAGCCAGATCGACACCGCTTCGGTTCGGCTGGCCGCGTTCAGCTTGCGCAGGATGTGCTTGACGTGGGACTTCACGGTCCCCTCGGAGATGATCAACCGGTCGGCGATGCGCGCGTTGGTGTTGCCGGCGGCCATCAGCCTGAGCACGTCGATCTCGCGCCTGGTCAGACGGGAGTCCGTGGGCCAGGGGTCGTCGTGGAGCGGGCGTACGGGCCGGGTGAATCCGTTGGCCATCCCGTACGAGCCGAACCTGATCGGCTCCTCGATGTCGTTCATCGTCGCCGTCAGCCCGGCGGTGTAGCGCAGCATCTCGGTGCGCATCTGGGCCAGGCGGTCGAGAAGGACCGCGCGCTCCAGCGCGTAGCCCAGGCCTTCGGCGAAGATTGCCAGGATGTCCCGGTCGAAGTCGGCGAGCGCGTCGCCGTGGAAGTAGCGGTCGGCGTGCAGGAAGCCGATCACGTGGGAGGAGGCCGTGATCGGTACCGCGACATAGCTCCTGACGCGGGCCGCATCGACCATCGCCCGGTGGACCCGTGTCTCGTCCTGGACGTTGGTGACGATGAGCGGCCGTCTCCGCCGTACGATCTCCGTCTCGAACAAGGGGGGCACGAGCCTCTGTGGATGGTCCTGCCCGGCCTGCGCGATGGCCTGGGCCCATTCCCTGTCCCCCTCGACGTACACCGTCTCGGGTACCCAGATCGACTCGTTGATACGTGACATGACCGCCCGGTCGAACCCCATCGTGCACACGATGCCCGGGGTTGCCTCGATCAGTTCGGATACCGAGGAGAACGGGTGTAATCGACCGAGAGCGTTCTGAACATTACGGATCGTGCTGGAGTGGTGGTGGGCGTGTTCCTCGCGGACGTCGTCGTCGGTGTTCTTCAGCTGGATGAGCAGTGGCAGCAGGTCATCGGCGCCGGCCAGCTGGTCGGCGGTGGCGCGGTCGCCGGCCGCGGCCGCGCACACGCCGTTCCAGACGGTTTCCAGCGCGCTGCTGGCGGCGGGTAAGTCGTTGATCTCCGTGGCGTCGGGCAGATGCTGGGAGCACAGGAGTGTCTGGGCCTTGTCGATGATGGCGAGTACCTCGCTCACCGTCCGGTCGGAGATCGACCCCTGGCGTATGCGGTCGCCGGTCATCGGTCTGCGGTTTCTCCCGTGGCACCTGATATCCCCGGTGGGCACGATGAGCCTCCTCGACTGCCAGGCGCCCAACGCTGGCCGCCTGGCAGATCATAAGTCAAAGTCCGGCCTTGGCACGTTCTGTCGATCTCTGTCGCTCGGCCGTGTTACGGACGCGCCAAACCATACGGCTGACTGGCCCACTGGGTCACCCATGCGAACGCGACCGAGCTTCTTTTCCAAAGAGGGTAGCGTGCACGCCGTACGCAGAAGTACCGATTCGTAGCGGATCCTGCCGAATCAACGGCTTATAAGATCATAAATGTTGCTTGTCGAGTTGATTTTCTTGCTTAAAGTAAGATCACGTTGGACGTGAACGGGCCGTCGCGGTCTCATCGTCCGCTCGCCCTGGGCGAGCCGGGTCATCGGGTCGTCGCCGGGCTTCTCACGACGCGACGTGACACGGTGGAGCCAGCTGCGCGGCTGTTGCACGCGGCCGGCCCGCGACGCATGCCTCTTCCCGTTGCGGCAGAGCCCCGTCCCGGCCTCCCGCGGGCGGCGGGGGAGCGAACGGACAGAGCGGGCGAACGGGGCGGAGCGGGCCGCGGCGCCAGGGATGACCCCTGACACCGCGTGCCCCTGGCCCCGGGACGGGAGGCCCGCCTCACGAGCCCCTGCTTCCCGCCGGCCGTCCCGCCATCTCGGTATATCAGTACTTCACAGGTATACCCGTACCTCGCGGTATACCTGTACTTCACGCTGACGGTGTCAGATGGTCTGCACTGTCAGAAGCTGTTCCGCGTGCTGACGGCGCAGCACCTTCTTGTCGTACTTGCCGGTCGCCGTCAGCGGGACGGCGTCCACGAACGACCAGTTCTCCGGCAGCCACCACTTCGCGACCCGGCCCGTCAGCCAGGCCCGTAGCTCCTCGGCGCTCGCGCTCGCTTCCTCCCGCAGCACCACGACCGCGAGCGGGCGCTCCTGCCACCTCTCGTCGGGCACGCCGATGACGGCGGCCTGGAGCACGTCCGGATGGCCGATGATCGTGTTCTCCAGCTCGACCGAGGAGATCCACTCGCCGCCCGACTTGATGACGTCCTTCGTCCGGTCGGTCAACGTGACGTAGTGCAGGGGGTCGACCCTGCCGATGTCGCCCGTGCGCAGCCAGCCGTCGTGGAACTTCTCCGGGTCGTCGTCGCGGTAGTAGCCCCCGGTGACCCAGGGCCCGCGGACCTCGAGCTCGCCGATCGACTTCCCGTCCGCGGGCAGCTCGACGCCGTTGTCGTCGACGATACGAAGATCCACGCCCGCGATCGGCCTGCCCTGGGTGACCCGGAACCGCATCGTCTCCTCTTCGTCGAGGCCGGCCGGCGGCCGGGCGATCGCCGCCAGCGGCGAGGTCTCCGTCATGCCCCAGGCGTGCAGGATCCGGACGCCGAACTCCTTGTCGAAGGCCTCCATCAACGAGCGCGGCACCGCCGATCCGCCGCACAGCACCAGGCGCAACGAGGACAGGTCGGCCCCAGGGCTGCTCCGCAGGTGGTTGAGGATGTCGTTCCAGATGGTGGGAACGGCCCCCGACACGGTCGGGCGTTCCCGGTCGATGGTCCTGACCAGCGTCGCGGCCTGCAGGAAGGGCCCGGGCAACAGCAGATTGGCACCGCTCATCAGAGCGGCATACGGCAGGCCCCAGGCATTGGCGTGGAACATCGGCACGATGGTGAGAATCGTGTCGTCGGCGTTGATGCTGAAACCCTGCGCGGTGCAGGCGGCCTGCGAATGTAACCACAGCGACCGGTGGCTGTAAACCACTCCCTTGGGGTTGCCCGTCGTGCCACTGGTGTAGCACATCGAAGCCGCGTCGCGTTCGTCAACGGCCGGCCAGCCGAATTCCTCGGACTCGGCGGCAAGGACCTCCTCGTACCGGAGAATCTGCTTACCGGAACCCTCCAGGGCGGCGACGTCCCCGTTGCCGTTCACCAGCACCGTGTGCACGCTGTCTATCTTCGGCAGGGCCCCGGCCAGCAGCGGGATCAGGGAGTCGTCAACGATGATGACCTGGTCCTCGGCGTGGTTGGCGATGTAGGCCACCTGGTCGGCGGCCAGCCGGATGTTCAGCGTGTGCAGCACGGCCCCCATCGCCGGTACGGCCGCGTACGCCTCAAGGTGCTGCTGGTTGCTCCACTGGAAGGTCGCCACCCGCTGGTCCCCGACGACGCCGAGCCGGCGCAGGGCGCCTGCCAGCCGGGCGGCCCGTGCACCGGTCTCCGCGTACGTGACGCGGCCGACCCGGCCGGGCTCGAGCACGGTCCGCGCGCCGTGATCCCCGTGGACCGAGGTGCCGTGCGCCACTATCGAACGCACTGTCAGAGGGAAGTCCTGCATGGTGCTTCGCACAGCGCACATCCTTGTTCGTCAGGCCCGGCTTTGGGCCGCGAGCGGGGACACCACCATGTACGGACCGGCCGGAACGGCTTCGGCAACGGCTGGGCGCACCGGTTCACTCCTCGATCACGATGGCGGGCATCGGGCACAGCGATGCCGCGCGTTGTACGGAAGAACGCAGGCCGTCATCCGGTCGGCTATACAACAATGTCACCTGGTCGGCGTCGTCCGCAAGGTTGAAGAGCATGGGTGCTACAAGCAAGCAAGTAGCAAGCAAGTAGCAAGCAAGTGCCGGGCGAGTGGCGGGCACTGCCCATGCCCGGCACGCAGGTCGTGGTTCACGGAGGCATTCACGATGCCTTCTTCCGGCTTTCTCCTTCTGAAAAGCCCGTCCGTACCGGCGCGGGCTGCCCGCGCGGGTGGCCTCGCGGGCCTGCCCGCACGCCCCTGACCTGCGTCTTCGCGCCGCTCGAGGCCCCGCCCGCGGGCCGATCCCGCGAACCGTCGACAGCGTGGTCCCCTCGGTGGTTCTTTTTTATCGCCGCCGCGTGCTGTCCCAGCTGTCGCCAGACACCCACGATCATGTACTTCGGTGGGCTTGTCTGTCACCGCCGGGAGCCCCTGGCCGCAGAGCCGGGCGGGCCGACGGCGCGCCGGCGCCGGCGGGCGGGCCGCGATGCGACGGGGCAGGGCGGGCGGTCCGGGACGCTCGTCGGCCGCGGCCACCGGTCAGGCCTGACCGGTCAGGTCCAGCTGGTCAGGTCTGACTGGTCAGGCCTGAACCGATCGGCCGGGCCTAGACTTACATGCCACACGCCTCACCGGTTCGGTGCGCAGGCCGGTGCGGTAGGCCCTTACGAACTGGATCTGGCAACGATGACTCCACCGAAGGGAAGAGGCCCCCGGGACGCCGCGGACACGATGGTTCCCGTCGGGGCGCGTCGGCGGCCTGACCTGACGCGTCGTGCGCGTGAACTACTGGTGACAGCCGGTCAGCTGGTCGGAGGCCCGGAGCAGGACGTCGCCCCCCGGCCCGCGGACGGCCTCAGCGGTGTCGACGGGCAGCTCGCGGTCATGGGTGGCCTGCTCCGTGACCGGCTCGTCTCGCCCGCGAAGTACCCGGACGGTGCCTCGCTCGTCAACGTGAGCACGGCGCTGGCGGGGCTGCACACCATCCGCTACGAGATCCACGACTTTCTCGTCCACGAGCGCCTGGAGCGCCTGGACATGCTCGACGCCGGCCTGGCTCAGCTGCGGAAAGTACATGATCCGGACGAGCTGCTGAACCGCGTGTGCGAGTCGGTCGTGCACAGCTGCGGTTTCGACCGGGTGATGCTCTCGCGGGTCGAGGGCTCGGTGTGGCGGCCGTGGAAGAGCTACGCGGTCACCGACCAGGAGGTGGAGCGGACCTTCCGGAAGTGGATCAGTGCCATCCCGGAGATCCCTCTCGACCATCTGCTGCTCGAGAGCGAGATGGTGCGCCGGTGCGAGCCGGCGCTGGTCACCGACGGCGCGCACGACCGGCGGGTCTACCGTCCGCTGCTGGACGCCTCCGAGCTGCGCTCCTATGTCGCGGCGCCGCTCATGCCGACCGGCCGGGTGATCGGGTTCCTGCACGCGGACTACAAGGCCGAGCAGGCGTCCGCCCTCGACCGCGACATCCTGTGGGCCTTCGCCGAGGCGTTCGGGCAGATCTTCGAACGCGCCGTGCTGCTGGCGCGGCTGCGTGACCAGCGCGAGCAGGTGCGCAGCGCGATGCAGACCGTCGAGTCGGTGCTGGACGACCTCGCCGGCGCCGAGATCGATCTCGCCAGCCGGGAGCACGTCACCGCGCTGGCCGCCACCCGGCCCACCAGGATGCTGCACACCGCGCGCTCGTCGAAGATCGAATCTCTTACAGGCCGCGAGCTCGAGGTACTGACGCTGATGGCGACGGGCGCGACGAACAACCGGATCGCCGAGAAACTCGTGATCACCAACGGCACCGTGAAGTCGCATGTGAAGCGCATCCTGCGCAAGCTGGGCGCGGAGAACCGCGCGGAGGCCATCTCCCAGTACCTGCGCCTGACGATCGGCCAGAACCACCTGTAGCGGGGCTGCTTGCGCCCTCGCGGCTCCCGGCACTAGGGTCAAAATGGTCAGACCTTTTCGGGGAGTCCTGGAGGCAGGGTGCGCGCGGTTGTCCTCCACGAGTTCGGCCCGGCGGGCAACCTGCGGCTCACCGACTTCCCCGACCCGCGGCCGGAGCCCGGGTGGGTCACGGTGCGGCTGCGGGCCAGTGCCCTGAACTGGCACGACGTGCTGGTCCGGCAGGGCAGGTACCATTCCCCGCTGCCGCACGTGCCCGGCGCGGACGGCGCGGGCGTGCAGGTGGACACCGGCGAGGAAGTGGTGATCGTGCCCTCGCTGTGGTGGGGCGAGGACGACAGCGCGCCGGGCGCGGCCTGGGAGATCCTCGGCGACCACCGGCCGGGCACCTACGCCGAGCTGGTGCGGGTGCCCGTCGAGTGCGTGGTGCCGAAGCCCGCCGGGCTCAGCTGGCCGCAGGCGGCGGCCCTGCCGCTGGTGGGGCTGACCACCTATCGCGCGCTGTTCACCCGCGGCCGGCTGCGGGCCGGGGAGTCCGCCCTGGTGCTCGGCGCCGGTGGCGGTGTCGCCACGATGGCGGTCGGCCTCGCGGCCGGCATCGGCGCCTCGGTGGTGGTCACCTCGTCCTCGGCCGACAAGATCGATTCTGCCCGGGGGCTCGGGGCCGGCGGTGGCGTGCTCTACACCGAGCCCGACTGGCCATCGGCGGCGAAGGAGCTCTCACCCGCGGGGCAGGGCTTCGACCTCGTGCTGGACTCGGTGGGCACCTGGCAGGAGTCGATCCGGGCGCTGCGGCCGGGCGGCCGGCTGGTGGTCCTCGGCGCGTCGCGCGCGCAGGAGGCGCGCATCGACGTGCGGCACTTCTATTTCGGGCAGTTCGACCTGCTCGGTACCACAATGGGTGGTCCCCGCGACTTCGCCGGGCTGCTGGAGCTGCTGTCGTCCCGGCGGGTGGCGCCCCCGGTCATCGACCGGGTCTTCCCGCTCGACCAGGCCGACCGGGCGCATCAGTACCTCGAGCGGGGCGGCGGGTTCGGCAAGATCGTCCTGACGCAGGACTGAACACCCCGGACCGGGAAGGGACAACAGCCAATGGCAGACAAGCTCGTCCGTTACGAGGTCGACGACCACGGGGTCGCCGTCGTGACGCTGGATCACCCGGAGACCCGCAACGCGCTCAGCGACGAGCTCCTCGACGATCTCCTCGCCGCGCTGGAGGAGGCAAGGAACGACACCGGCGTGCGGGTCGCGGTGCTCACCTCGTCGCATGAGCGGATCTTCTCCGCGGGCGGCAACCTCAAGGCGTTCGCCGACGACCGTCCGACGATCACCAAGTACGCCGGGCTCGACCGCTTCCCGCGCCTGTTCAAGCTGATCGGGGCCCTGGGCAAGCCGGTGATCTGCGCCGCCAACGGTGACGTGCTCGCGGGGGCGTTCGGGCTGGCGCTGGCCTGCGACCTGGTGATCGCGAAGGAGTCGGTCCGGTTCGGCTGTCCGGAGATCAACGTGGGTGCGTTCCCCTTCATGATCTCGGCTCTCATCTACCGCAACGTCGGTCGGCTCAAGGCCAACGAGCTGATGCTGCTCGGTGAGCTCATCAGCGCTTCGGAAGCCCGTGACCTGGGCATTGTGAACGCGGTGGTGCCCGACGCCGAGTTCGGCGACGCTGTGGGCGCCTGGGCGCGCAAGGTGGCGTCGAAGTCCCCGCTGCTGATCAGGCTCGGCAAGGACGCCATCAACGCCACCCGGGACCTCGCGCTCGGCGAGGCGCTGGACGTGCTGCAGGCCCAGCTCGCGCTGGCCTTCACCACCGAGGACCTCGTCGAGGGGGTGCGGGCGTTCCGGGAGAAGCGGGCTCCCGAGTGGAAGATGCGATGATCGTCCGGTTCTGACCCGCCGTCGGCGACCGGTTCCTACTCGTTGCCTTTTTGGTCTAACCATTCTAAGGTTGACTGAAATAGTGTGACTTGAGGCACGGTAGCTGTTGACGACGAGGAAGATCACGATGACGTTCACGACGGTGACGGACCGCTACTCGCACGACGACATCGCCACCTGCTACGCCACCGGTGTATGGCGTGAGGAAACCCTGTCCGACGTCCTGGACGCGCAGGTCTCCCAGCAGCCCGACAAGGTCTTCGTCACGGACGGCAGCACGTCCCTGACCTACCGGGAACTGCGGGACAGCGGGTTACGCCTCGCGGCCGGCCTGCGGCGCCTGGGCATCGGCAGGGGGGACCGCGTCAGCGTCCAGCTCCCCAACTGGGCGGAGTTCACGCAGGCCGTGGTGGCGCTGGCGCGGATCGGCGCCGTCGCGATACCGATCATGCCGATCTACCGGAACGAGGAGGTCGGCTACATCCTGCGCGACGGCGGCGTCCGGGTGGCCATCACCAGCGAGAAGTTCAGGAAGTTCGACTACCTCGACATGTACACCAAGCTCCAGGTCGACAGCCCGGCCCTGGAGAAGATCGTCGTAGTGCGGGGGAGCGGCGCCGGCGAGCGCGACACGGTGATCCCCTTCGAGTCGCTGCTGACGGGCTCCGGCCCGGTGCCCACGGCCGAGGAGATCGGCGCGGGTGCCGGCGCCGACGACCCCTTCGTGATCGTCTACAGCTCGGGCACGACGTCCAGCCCCAAGGGCTGCCTGCACACCTTCAACACCTTCGCCGCCGGCTCGCGGCTGCTCGGCAGGGGCCTCGGCTACCGCCAGTCCGACGTCCAGTTCGGTCCGTCGCCGATAACACACACGACGGGGTTCATCACGAGCCTGCTCATACCGTTGATCTACGGTGCCGCGTCCCATCTGATGGACGTGTGGGAGCCCCGCGCGGGGCTGCGGCAGATCGGCGAGTTCGGCTGTACGGTCGCGGTGACCGCGACGACGTTCCTGCAGATGCTCATCGACGTCTACGACCCCGACCAGCACGATCCCGCCAGCCTGCGGATCTGGGTCTGCGCGGGCGCACCCATACCGGGCCCCTTCGTGGAACAGGCCCGTGACCTGCTGCCGAACTGCCAGATACTGAGCCTCTACGGCCGTACCGAGAACGCCGTGAGCACCATGTGCACGGCGGACGACGACCCGGCCCGTTCGGTCACCTCCGACGGGTCGGCGCTGCCCGGCACCTCGGTCAGGATCGTCGACGAGACGGGCCACGAGGTGCCGCGCGGCCAGGAGGGCGACATCGCCTTCCGCGGGCCCAGCCACATGCTCGGGTACATCAACAACCCCCAGGAGACCGCCGCCCTGTTCACCCCGGACGGCTACTCGCGCTCCGGCGACCTCGGGGTCATGGACGCCGACGGCTATGTCCGGGTGACCGGCCGGCTGAAGGACATCGTCATCCGCGGTGGCATGAACATCAGCGTCCGCCAGGTCGAGGACCTGCTCACCGCCCACCCGGCCATCAGCGACGTCGCGGTCGTCGGGATGCCGGACGAGCGGCTGGGGGAGCGGCTGTGCGGCTACCTCGTGCTCGCCGCGGGGCACGAGCCGCTGACGCTCGAGGACGTACGGACCTATCTGCTCGAGCGGGGGCTGGCCATCCAGAAGGTGCCCGAGCGCCTGGAGACCGTTCCACAGCTGCCGATGACCGCGACGGGCAAGGTCCAGAAGCACGTCCTGCGCACCGACATCGCCGAGAAGCTCAAGGCCGAGAAGCTCGGGGTGTGAGCCGGGGTGCCTCCCGCGGGTCCGGCTCAAAGCCGAGCGGAGACCCGCGGGAGACGCCCCGGTGCCGGCGCGGCGGCCACCGGTGGTGGCCGCCGGCGTGGGTGGGCCGGCGCGGTGCCGGGTCGAGGCGACCTCAGGACGAGGCGACGACGGCCTTCGCGCTGGCCCGTACCACCGTGTCGTCACCCCGGCGCACCGACAGGGCGATCTCGGCGACCGACTCGGCGGCCGGCGCGACGGCCGACTCCGCGTCCGGCCCGTCGGCCGGGCCGGGGCCCGGCCCGTCGATCGCGACGATGCCGACGATTTCGCCGGACAGGCGCAGGACGTCACCCAGGAAAACCGGGGCGACGAAGCGCACCTCGAATTCCCGCAGGTGTTCCACGCCGAGCCAGTCCGACAGCCAGCCGGCCAGTATCCCGGCCTGTAGCTGCCCCATCGAGATGACACCGGGAAAGCCGCTTGAGCGCACGAACTCGGGGTCGTGGTGCAGCGGGTTGAAATCGCCGCCGGCGCCGGCGAAACGCACGATGTCGGTCTGCGTGAGCGGCCCGATCTCCCGGGCCGGATGGGTGTCCCCGACCGCGGCCCGAACGGGCCGCCTGGCCCGGATGGGTTGACTCATGCGCTTTTTCCTCGCTCGATGAGCACGTCCCGCTGCCGGACGACCGGTGTTCCCGTGGCGTCGACATACTCGGTCTCCAGGGTCACGACGCGCATGGAGCCGCCGCGTTTCCCGGCACGGCGTTCGTCACCGACGACGCGGCGCACGGCGCGCAGCGAGTCCCCGGCCCGCAGCGGGCGCAGGTACTGCCAGCGCACCGAGCCCACGACCACGCGCTCGAGGGCCAGGCCGAGCCGGTCGACGAAGGCGCGCTGGTCACGCCAGTGCCCGACGGCGACGACATGGGTCGGGGTGGCCAGCAGATCGTCGAAACCCGCGGCGCGCGCGGCGTCCGCGTCCGTGTGCACGGGGTCCGTGGTGAACGTCGCCCGGGCGAACTCCCAGATCTTGCCGCGCTCGACGTCGAAGGCGACCTCGTCCACGACCGTGCCGACGAGTTTCCCGTCGCTCACCCGTTGTTCCCCGCCGCCGTGAAAGCCGCCACCGTGCGGGTGGCGGCCGCGCGAGCAGTCATCGTACGAGTGGTCATCGTACGAGTGGTCATCGTACGAGCAGTCATCGTACGAGTGGTCATCGTGAAAACCCCTTTTCGGTCTGACCTATAGTACCATCGCATCAATCGCGGATGAGGGGTGCAAGCATGGATCTTGCGGACTCGCCAGGGGAACGACACTTCCGCACCGAGGTCCGGGAATGGCTGGCGACGGCACTTCCGCGCCTTCCCTGGCCGGAGCCGGCCGATCTGGTCGAGAAGCTTCCGTTCTGGCAGCAGTGGCAACGTCTGCTGTTCGACGCCGGTTATGCCGGGCTGTCGTGGCCGAAGGAGTACGGCGGCGGTGGCGCCGACGCGAAAATACGCGCGATCTTCACCGAGGAGGCCGACCGCGCCGGCGTCCCCGAACGGCTGAACATCATCGGTGAGGATCTCGCCGGCCCGACGATCATCGAGTTCGGCACGGACGAGCAGAAGGAACGCTTCCTGCGGCCGATCCTCACCGGCGAGGAGATCTGGTGCCAGCTCTTCTCCGAGCCGGAGGCCGGCTCGGACCTGGCGTCGTTGCGGACCAGGGCGACCAGGGCTGACGGCGGCTGGCGGCTGCAGGGCCAGAAGATCTGGACCAGCCGGGCGCACCTCGCCGCCAACGGCATCCTGCTCGCGCGCACCGGCGGCGGGCCGCGCCACAAGGGCATCACCTACTTCCTGCTGCCGATGGACGCCGACGGCGTCACCATCCGCCCGCTCGCGCACATGCTGGGTGAGGCCGAGTTCAACGAGGTCTTCCTCGACGACGTCTTCGTCCCGGACGACCGGGTCGTCGGCGAGGTGGACGGCGGCTGGCGGGTCGCGATGGCCACGCTGTCCTACGAGCGGGTCGCCATCGCCACCGGCCGGGTGAACACCAAGCGCGCCGTCGACGACATCATCACCGACATCAGCCAGCGCACCGGCGACGACGGGCGCCCGCTGGGGGCGGACCCGGCGGTCCGCCAGAAGGTCGCCGACCTCTACGGGCGCGCCCTGATCCACTATCTCATCGGCCAGCGGGTGGTCACGCTCGCCGCCGCCGACGGCCCGCCCGGGCCGGTCACCTCGATCGGCAAGCTCTACTTCTGCCCGCTCGTCGAGGACCTGGCGGACTTCCGGCTCTCCCTGGAGCCGCTGGGCGGCCAGTTCTCCCCGGACGACAAGGAACTGGACAGCACGCGCTGGCTCCGGCTGGCCTACCAGGCCCGCGGCACCGCGATCGCCGGCGGATCCACCTTCATCCAGCGCAACATCGTCGCCGAGCGTATCCTCAACATGCCCCGGAGCTGACCGTGACCGAGCACACTGGGACCGAGCACACCGGGACCGGGTACACCTGGACCCCCACCTCCGAGTACATCGAGAACGCCAACGTCACCCGGCTGGCGCGGGCACACGGCCTGTCGTCACTGGCCGAGCTGCGCGAGCGCTCGGTGCGCGACATCGGCTGGTACTGGGACGCCGTGGTCAAGGACCTGGGCCTGCCCTTCCGCACGCCGTACTCGCGGGTGGTCGACCTCTCCGCGGGCATCGAGCATCCCGACTGGTTCGTGGGCGGCGAGCTCAACATCGTCGACGCCTGCCTGGGGCGCTGGGACGGCGACGAGCAGGTCGCGAACCGGCCGGCCGTCATCCACGCGGCCGAGGACGGCACGACCACGACGGTGACCTACCGTGAGCTCACCCGGCAGGTGGAGCGGGTCAGTGCCGGCTTGCGCCGGCTCGGGATCGGCAGGGGCGACGCGGTCGCCCTGTTCCTGCCGATGATCCCCGAGGCCGTCGTCGCCTCCTACGCGGCCGCCCGCATCGGCGCGGTCCTGGTGCCGCTGTTCTCCGGGTTCGCGCCTTCGGCCATCGCCTCCCGTATCCAGGACGCCGACGCCAAGGCGGTCATCGTCGCCGACGGCACCGTCCGGCGCCGCCGCGCGGTGGCCATGAAACCGCTGCTCGACGAGGCGCTGCGGTCCTGCCCGACGGTGGAGCACGTCGTCGTCGTCGGCAACCTCGACGACGCCCCGGAGATCTCCGCGACCAGGGATGTCCGGTGGAGCGACCTGCTCACCGGCCCGGATGGCGCTGGCGAGGCCGAGGCGCTGCGGGCGACCGACACCCTGCTGCTGGCGTACACCTCCGGGACGACGGGCCGGCCCAAGGGTGCCGTCCACACCCATGCCGGCTTCCTGGTGAAGGTGGCCAGCGAGGTCGCCTACTCCTTCGACGTCGGCCCGGGGGGCGTGTTCTGCTGGGTGACCGACATGGGCTGGATCATGGGCCCGTTGTCGATCTTCGGGACGCACGCCAACGGCGCGACGCTGCTGCTCTACGAGGGCTCGCCCGACGTGCCCGACACCAACCGCCTGTGGGACCTGGTGGACCGCCACCGCGTCACCATGCTCGGGGTCTCGCCGACGCTGATCCGCACGCTGCGCTCCAGCGAGAAGATCTCGCTGGACGGCTTCGACCTGTCGTCGGTGCGCGTGCTCGGCTCGACGGGCGAGCCCTGGGACCCCGACTCCTACGAGTGGCTGGCCAGGGACGTCTTCGGCGGGCGGGTCCCGGTCATCAACTTCTCGGGCGGCACCGAGGTCGGCGGATCCTTCCTCGCGCCGTACCCGGTCGAGCCCATCCGCAGCTGTTCGCTGGGCGGCCCGTCGCTGGGCATGGACGTCGACGTGGTCGACGACCGGGCGCAGCCGGTGCGCGGCGAGGTCGGCGAGCTGGTGTGCCGGCAGCCGTGGCCGGCGATGACGCGCGGGGTGTGGCGGGACGAGGCCCGCTATCTGGAGGCGTACTGGTCGACCTTCCCCGGCCTGTGGCGCCACGGCGACTTCGCCCTGGTCGACAAGGACGGGCAGTGGTTCATCCTGGGCCGCTCCGATGACGTCATGAACGTGGCGGGCAAGCGGCTGGCACCGGCGGAGGTCGAATCGGTCATGATCACCCATCCGGCGGTGGCCGAGGCGGCGGCGGTCGGCGTCCCGGACCCGAAGAAGGGCGAGGCCGTCTGGGCGTTCTGGGTCCCCCGTCCGGACGCGACCGAGGACGTCTCGGCGCAGCTGCGGGAGATGGTCGCGGCCGAGCTCGGCAAGCCCTTCGCCCCGGGGCTGGTCCGGCGGGTGTCGCAACTGCCCAAGACGCGGTCGGCGAAGATACTGCGGCGCGCGGTGCGGGCGGCGGCCCTGGGCCGGGATCCCGGGGACCTCTCCGGCGCGGAGAACCCGGACGCGGTGGAGGAGATCCGCGCGGCGGTCGGGCTGGACGCCTGAGCCCGGTATGGACCGGTGTGTGACGACGGGGCCGTGGCAGGCTGACGAGAGCCTGTCACGCCCCGTTGTTGGGAACCGATATCTCGGTGCGTTCCTCGACCTCGAGGACCGCCTGGGCGTAGGAGTGGACGTGACGGTTCATCCGGCGTACCGCGGCCTCGGGGTCCCGCGCGCGAATGGCCCTGGTGATGGACACGTGCGCCTTCGCCGCCAGCCGTCGCACCTCGTCGTTGATGAACCGCTCGTTCTCGGTGGCCGTGTAGATCGCCCGCGACAGGGCGGTCATGAGGCCGATCAGCAACTCGTTGTGGCTGGCGGTGGCCACGCCCACGTGCCAGTCGACGTTGGCCTGCAGGAACGCCGCCAGCGTGCTGCCGGTGTCGGCGATGGCCTCGTTGGCGGCATCGAGCACCTTCAGGTCGTCCTCCGTGCGGTACCGGGCGGCGAGCTGGGCGCAGAACGGCTCGATGGCCTCGCGGGTCTCCAGCAGCGCGGCCAGCCGGATCTGCTGGCCTCTGATCACCAGGCTCACCGAGGTCTCGACCGCGTCCTTGCTCGGCCGCTGGACAAAGGCGCCACCGGCCCGACCGGCCTTGATCCGGACCAGGCCCTGAACCTCAAGGATGCGCAGGGCCTCCCGGACGGTTGAACGGCTCATCCGGGTCTGCGTGACCAGCTCACGCTCTGGTGGAAGCGGTGTGTCCTCGGTGAACTCGCCGGTGAGGATGCGCTCGCGAAGCTCGTTCGCCAGCACGTCCGATGCCTTGGGGACCTCCATGGGAGCGAGCCGGATCGCCGATCGATCCTTCTTCAACGCGTCGGCCATGTGATTCTCTCTATCGATGGTCTATTGGTCAGACCTAAGTTACCATCCGAACATCGTGCACAGGGCAGTCATGGACGAGCATTACAGGAGCGGGCATGCGGTGGGATCTGGCCGACGAGCAGGAGATGTTCCGGGACTCGTTGGGCGAGTGGCTGGACCGTTTCGCCCCCGCCGATACCGTGCACGGCTGGCTCGGCGCCGGTGACGCCGCCACGTTCGAGGGGCTTCTCGTCTCGGACGGCTGGCTGGCCGTGGGGTTCGCGCAGGAGTACGGCGGCCAGGGCGGTGGCCTGCTGGAGCTCGCGCTCACGGCCGAGCGGCTGGGGCGGCACAGCGCACCGTCCAGCGCGTGGACGGCGTCGGTGCTCGCCGTCGAGGCGCTGACCGTCCTGCCGGAGCGGGCCGCCGCGGTGCTCACCGACGGCAGCTTCGCGGCTCTTGCCGTGGACGCCGACAGGCCGCCGGACGAGCCCGGCCCGGTCGTCGAGGTGGGGGCCGGCCGGGCCGGCCTGGACGGCGGGGACGGTGGGGACGGCGGGGTCCTGCGCGGCACCGTGCGGTCGGTGCTCGGCGCGGACCGCGCCCGGCAGCTGATCGTCCCGGCGGGCACGGCCGCGGGGCGGGCGTTGTTTCTGGTCGACGCCGGCACCGAGGGGGTGGGGATCAGGGCCCGTGAACTGCTGGACCGCAGCCGCTCGGTGGCGGACGTGGATCTCGCCGACGTCCCCGCCCGGCGGCTGGGCGCCGACGCCGAGCGGGTGCTCGCCCAGGCCGCGCTGCGGGCGGCCGTTCTCGTCGCCGCCGACAGCCTCGGGGCCGCGGAGCGCATGCTGCGTCTCGCGGTGGAGTACAGCAAGCAGCGGCGGCAGTTCGGGGTCCCGATCGGCTCGTTCCAGGCGGTGAAGCACGCGGCCGCCTCCATCCTGGTCGCGGTCGAGGCCGCCCGCTCCGTCGTCTACTTCGCCGCGGTGTCCGTGGACCAGGGGCACGAGGACGCGGCGCTGCACGCGGCGACCGCGAAGGCGCAGGTCACGGCCGCCGGTGAGCAGGCGGCCGACAGCGCGCTGACCATGCACGGCGCCATCGGCTACACCTGGGAGCACGAGCTGCAGCTCGCCTACAAGCGGGCGAAGCTGAACAAACGGCTCTTCGGCGCGCCGGGCGTGTGGAACGAGCGGCTGGCCGCGGCGCTGCCGCTGCTGCCCGTCGCCTGATACAACTTTTTGGTCTGTCCTTTGATACAATCAATCCAAAATCTGTCGTGCCTGGCCGAACAGGAGGCCTGCCGTGGACTTCGACCTGACAGAGGACCAGGCGACGATCCGCAAAGCCGTCGCCGAGCTCGCGAGCAAGTTTGACGACCAGTACTGGTTGGAGAAGGACTCCGCACACGAGTTCCCGACCGAGTTCTACGACGCGTTCGCCAAGGGCGGCTGGTTAGGGATCACCACGCCCGAGGAGTACGGCGGTCACGGCCTCGGCATCACCGAGGCGTCGATCCTGCTTGAGGAGGTGTCGGCAGCCGGCGGCGGCATGAACGCCGCGAGCTCGATGCACCTGTCGATCTTCGGGATGCACCCGGTCATCGTCCACGGCTCGGACGAGCTCAAGCAGCGCAACCTGCCCCGCATCGTCAACGGTGACCTGCACGTGTGCTTCGGGGTCACCGAGCCGGGCGCGGGGCTCGACACCACGCGCATCACCACGTTCGCCCGCCGGGACGGCGACCACTACGTGGTCAACGGGCGCAAGGTGTGGATCTCCAAGGCGCTGGAGTCCGAGAAGGTCCTCCTGCTCACCCGGACGACCAGGTACGAGGACGTGCAGAAGAAGACCGACGGCATGACCCTCTTCCTGACCAGCCTCGACCGCAACGCGGTCGACATCCGGCCGATCAGGAAGATGGGGCGCAACGCGGTCAGCTCGAACGAGCTCTTCATCGACGACCTGCGCGTTCCGGTGGAGGACCGGGTCGGCGAGGAGGGCGCGGGGTTCCGCTACCTGCTGGACGGGCTGAACCCGGAGCGGATGCTGATAGCCGCCGAGGCGCTCGGGCTGGGCCGCGCCGCGCTGCGGCAGGCCGTCCGCTACGGCAACGAGCGCGAGGTGTTCGGCCGTCCCATCGGCAAGAACCAGGGCCTGCAGTTCCCGCTGGCCGACTCGCTGGCCCACCTCGACGCGGCCGAACTGGTGCTGCGCAAGGCGACCTGGCTCTACGACCAGGGCAAGCCCTGCGCCCGGGAGGCGAACACCGCCAAGTACCTGTGCGCCGACGCCGGTTTCCAGGCGGCCGACCGGGCGCTGCAGACGCACGGCGGCATGGGCTACTCCGAGGAGTACCCCGTCGCGCGCTACTTCCGGGAGGCGCGGCTGCTGCGGATCGCCCCGATCAGCCAGGAAATGGTCCTGAACTATCTCGGCCCACACGTTCTCGGTCTGCCCAGGAGCTACTGATGTTCGGTTTGCACGGCCGCTCGGCACTGGTGACGGGGGCGGGCAGCGGGATCGGGGCGGCGGTCGCGGAGGCGTTCGCGGCCGCGGGTGCCGCGGTCCTCGTCTCCGACATCGACGAACAGGCGGCGAAGTCGGTGGCGGAACGCATCCGCGCCACCGGGGGCACGACGGACTCCTTCGCCCTCGACGTCCGCGACGGCACGGCCGCCGCCGAGGCCGCCCGGCGCGCGGCGGCGCTCGCCGGCGGCACCCTGCACATCCTGGTCAACAACGCCGGCGCGATCGCACCGGCGATGTTCCCCGACCTCACCCAGGAGGCGTTCCGCCGGATCATCGACATCCACCTGGTCGGCAGCTTCGTGTGCAGCCAGGCCGCCCTGCCGTACCTGCCCGAGGACGGCAGCGGGCGCATCATCAACGTGACCTCGGCCGCGGGGCTGCAGGGCACGATCGGGCAGGCCAACTACGGGGCGGCGAAGGCCGGCATCATCGGCCTGACGAAGTCGCTGGCCAAGGAGCTCGCGCGGCGCAACGTCACGGTCAACGCGCTGGCCCCGCTGGCGGCCACACCCATGACGCAGAACATCCGCAGCAACGAGAAGCTGGCGAGCAAGACGCTGGCGAGAATCCCGCTCGGCCGCTGGGCGCAGCCGGCGGAGATCGCCGGCAGTTTCGTGTTCTTCGCCTCCGACGCGGCCGCGTACATCACGGGCCAGGTGCTGCCCGTCGACGGTGGAACGGTGATGTGATGACCAGGACGACCACGAGCCCCTTCCTGCGCACCGGCCGCGAGGTGCTGATAGCGGAGGCCGTCCGCACACCCATCGGCAGGTCGCACCCGGAGCGGGGCTGGTACCGCGACACCCACCCCAACGCGATTCTCGCCGCCTGTTACACCGAGCTGATCGCCCGTAGCGGTATCGCTCCCGACGTGGTCGAGGACCTCGTCATCGGCTGTACGGCGCCCTTCGGCGAGCAGTCGCGCAACATAGGGCGCAACGCCTGGCTGCAGGCCGGCTACCCGCCGGAGGTGCCCGCCGTCACCCTCGACCGGCGCTGCGGGTCGGCGCAGACCGCGCTCGCCATGGCGGCCGCGCTGATCGGCTCCGGCACGCACGACGTGGTCATCGCCGGCGGCGTCGAGCACATGGGGCACGTCCCCATCAACTCGCCGGGCAGGATCTCCGAGCTCTACGGCGACCCGTGGCCGCTTCAGCTGCGCGACCGGTACTCCTTCGTCCACCAGGGCGAGAGCGCCGAGCTGATCGCGGACCGCTGGCAGATCAGCCGCACGGAGATGGACGAGTTCGCGGTGCGCTCGCACCAGCTGGCCGTCGCGGCGGTCGACGAGGGCCGCTTCGCCGCCGAGATGGTGCCCCTGGAACTGGCGGGGGAGACCCGTAGCAGCGACCAGAGCATCCGGCCGGGCACCAACCTGGAGACGCTGGCCGGCCTGAAGCCCTCCTTCCGCCCGGAGGACGGGCGCATCACGGCCGGCAGCTCGTCACCGATCTCCGACGGCGCCGCCGCCGTGCTGCTCGCCTCCCGCCCGGCCGCGCAGCGTCACGGCCTGAAGGTCCGGGCCCGCGTCCTCGACCAGACCACGGTCGGGGTCGACCCGGTCATCATGCTGACCGGCCCCATCCCCGCGACGCGCAAGCTGCTCGAGCGCAACGGGCTCACGATCGACGACATCGACCTGATCGAGATCAACGAGGCGTTCAGCTCCGTGGTGCTCGCCTGGGAACGCGAGCTCAAGCCCGACATGGACCGGGTCAACGTCAACGGCGGGGCCATCGCGCTCGGGCATCCCGTCGGCGCCACCGGCTCGCGCCTGACCGCCACGATCCTCGCCGAGCTGCAGCGGCGCGACGCCGAGCTCGGCCTGATCACGATGTGCTGCGGCGGCGGGCTCGGCACCGCCACCCTGGTGCAGCGGCTCGACGGATGATCGATCTCACGAGGTACCTGGCGCCGGGTGCCGGCGTCTGGTGGGGCCAGGCGAGCGCCGAGCCGCAGCCGCTGGTGCACGCGCTGCTCGACCAGATCGGCCGGCTCGGCCCGCGGCGCGCCTTCTGCGGGCTGAGCTGGGACGAGCGGCTCACCCGGGAGCTGCCCGAGGCGCTGCGCCTGGTCTCCTACGGCGGTCTGGGCGAGTTACGGGTGCTCAGCCGCGCCGGGCGCCTCGACGTGCTGCCGTGCCACTACTCCGCCCTGCCGCGGATGTTCGCCGAGGGGCATCTGCCCCGCGATGTCGGCTTCGTCCAGGTCTCGCCGCCGGACGCCGACGGCACCTGCTCGCTCGGCATCGGCGTGGACTACGCCGCCGACGCCGTGGCGCACACCCCCGTGCTGATCGCCGAGATCAACCAGCGGATGCCGGCGACCGTCGGCACGCCACGCATCCCGCTGCGCCGGTTCGCGGCCGTGGTGGAGACCGACCGTCCGCTGCGGCAGGCGCCCGAACGCCCGCCGGACAGCACGGACCAGGCCATCGCGCGCAACGTCGCGCAGCTCGTCGAGGACGGGAACACCCTCCAGATGGGTGTCGGCCCGCTCCCGTCCGCGGTCCTCGATGGCCTTGTCGGCCACCGGGACCTCGGCTTCCACTCCGGGATGATCTCCGATGGCATCCTGCGCCTGGTCGACAAGGGCGTGCTGACCGGGGCGCGCAAGGAGATCGACCGGGGTGTCATCGTCACCGGCGCGGCGCTCGGCAGCACCGAGCTGTACGAGCGGCTGGCCGGCCTGCCGGTCGAGTTCCGCCCCGCCAGCTACACGCACGCCCCGGCGACGCTGGCCCAGCTGCGTTCGCTGGTGTCGGTCAACTCGGCCATCGAGGTCGACCTGACCGGGCAGGTCGGAGCCGAGGTACGCCGCGGCGTCCTGATCGGGGCGGTCGGCGGCCAGGTCGACTTCTCGCGGGCGGCGGCACTGACCGGGACCCGTTCCATCATCGCGCTGCGCGCGCGCTCCGGGGATCGGTCCACGATCAGGCCGGCTCTTCAGGCGGGCGTGGTGACGACCTCCCGGTCGGACGTGGACGTGGTCGTGACGGAGTACGGCGCCGCGCACCTGCGCGGCTGCGGCCTCGCGGAACGAGCCCGGCGCCTGATCGCCATCGCCGCGCCGGAGCATCAGGAAGCCCTCGAGCGGGCCGCCCTGGAGAAGTCCTGAAGCAGCCGGGTAAGGCCCGCGGCGAAGCGGGCCGCACAGAACGGAGAGGAGCCCGAACAATGAGCACGCACCGCCCCGACCATGTGCACATCCGGGAGGTCGGCCCACGGGACGGTTTCCAGAACGAACCGGAACGCATCGCCACCGACAACAAGGTCCGGCTCATCAACGCCCTGGGCCGGGCCGGCTTCAAACGGATCGAGGTGGCCAGCTTCGTCCGCCCGGACGTGATCCCGCAGCTTGCCGACGGCGTGCAGGTGCTGGAGAGCATCGACGTGCCCGACGACGTGTCGCTCATGGTCCTCGTCCCGAACAGCAGGGGGCTGGACAACGCGCTGAAGGTGCGCCACCTCTTCCACGAGGTCGCGGTCTTCGTGTCCGCGTCGGAGACGCACAACAAGAAGAACGTCAACCGCACCGTCGACGAGACGATGGCCGACAACGACGTCATGGTCGGCCGGATCCGGGCGGAGGGGCTGAAGTGCGCCGCCGTCATCGCGACGTCCTTCGGCTGCCCGTACGAGGGCAGGATCGAGCTGAAGCGGGTGCTGGACCTCGCGGAGCGGTTCGCCGAGGCGGGGGCGACCGAGATCGGCTTCGGTGACACCACCGGGATGGCCAACCCCGCGTACGCCGGCGAGTTCTTCACCGCGGCGCTCGAGCGGCTGCCCGGGACCGAGGTCACCGCCCACTTCCACAACACGCGGGGGCAGGGGCTGGCCAACGCGTTCGCCGCGCTGGAAGCCGGCTGCGCCAGCTTCGAGTCGAGCTTCGGCGAACTCGGCGGCTGCCCCGTCCCGGCCGGGTCGACCGGCAACATCGCCACCGAGGACCTGGTGAGCATGTTCCACGAGATGGGCGTGGCCACCGGCCTGTCGCTGCCCGCGATCATCGAGGCGGCCCGCGAGGCGCAGTCGGTGCTCGGCCGCACCC
>NZ_CAKKTL010000005.1:0-12644 GCF_920664355.1 Protofrankia sp. CiP1_Cm_nod2 | reverse complement strand
TCACCAGCCACTCGATCATCGCCGGGCCGGTCAACTGGCCGTCCAGCGCCGCCTGAGGCTTTCCCGCCGGCACAGCGGAGCCCCGCCGGCACAGCGGAGCCCCGCCGGCACGACGGAGCTCCGCCCGCACGGCGAGCTCCACCGGCACGGCGAACACACGACACGACGAGCACAGCGGAGACAAACATGAGCAATCGGGTCGCCTTCGTCACCGGCGGCGCGCAGGGCATCGGCGAAGGCATCTCGCGGACGCTCGGGGCCAAGGGCTTCCAGGTCGCCGTCGCCGACCTCAACTTCGAGGCGGCGCAGGCCACCGCCGCGGCGGTCACCGCCGCCGGCGGCAGGGCCATCGCCGTCCACGTGGACGTGACGGACACCGCCTCCGTCCAGGCCGGGGTGAAGGCGGTGACCGGCGAGCTCGGCCCGGTCGAGATCGCCGTGAACAACGCCGGCTGGGACGACTTCCTGAAGTTCGTCGACACCACCGAGGAGTTCTGGGACCGCATCCTGGAAATCAACTTCAAGGGAGCGCTGCGGGTCACCAGGACCGTGGTGCCCGGCATGCTGGAGCGGGGCTGGGGGCGCGTCATCAACATCGGCTCCGACGCGGGCCGGGTCGGCTCCTCGCTCGAGGCGGTGTACTCCGGCGCCAAGGGCGGCATCATCGCCTTCACCAAGACGCTCGCCCGCGAGGTGGCCACCAAGGGCGTCACCGCGAACACCGTCTGCCCCGGCCCCACCGACACGCCCGCCCTGCGCAAGTTCGCCGACAACGCCGGCCAGGACGCCGAGAAGGTCATCGCCGGGATGACCCGGTCGGTGCCCCTGCGCCGCCTGGCGCAGCCGAGCGACGTGGCGGCGGCCGTCGCGTTCTTCGCCTCCGACGAGGCCGGCTACATCACCGGTCAGACGCTGTCGGTCAGCGGCGGGCTCACCATGGCCTGACCGGCCCGCCGGCCCCGCCGGCCCGGCCGGGGACGTCCCACCCGGAAAGATATCCACCCGGAATGGCAGGCGGCGGCCGGCGCCCGTTCCACGGGCCGTGTTCGTGGCCACCGCGGATCCACAAGCTGTTGAATGAGGATGACACAATGCCCGACCCTGGTAGCACGGCCGTCAGATGGGATCGTGTGGCGGACGGCGTTCTGCGTGTGACGCTGGAGCGGCCGCCCGCGAACGCGCTCGGCAGGCCCATCATCGAGGGGCTGGCCGCCGCGCTGGACGAACTGGACGCGGCGGGCAACGTCATAACCGTCGTCACGTCCGCCATTCCGGGTTTCTTCGCCGCCGGCGCGGACATCAAGCACATGTCCGCGGTGGACGCCGAGTCCTTCCTGGCCTATGGTGACGAGCTGCGCGGCGTGCTCGACCGGCTCGCCGCGCCGGACCGCATCACGATCGCGGCCATTGACGGGCTGGCCCTCGGCGGCGGGCTTGAGCTCGCGATGGCGTGCACGCTGCGGGTCGCCGGGGCCGGGGCGCGCCTCGGCCTGCCCGAGGCCAGGCTCGGCCTGATCCCCGGCGCGGGCGGCACCCAGCGGCTGCCGCGGCTCGTCGGCCGTGGCCGGGCCCTCGACATCATGCTGACGGCCAGGCAGGTGCCCGCGCCGGAGGCCCACGCGATCGGCCTGGTCGACCGGCTCGTCGAGCAGGGGCAGGCCGAGCAGGAGGCGCTCAGGCTCGCCGCCGAGCTGCGCCGGCTGTCGCAGCCCGCCCTGCACGCCGTGGTCCGCACGGTCGACGCCGCGTTCGACCTGACGTTGCCGGCGGGCTTCGCCTACGAGGTCGCCCAGGAACAGGAGCTGTTCGAGTCGGGCGAGGCGAAAGAGGGGCTGGCGGCTTTCCTGGAGAAGCGTCCGCCGAAATTCGTCTGACACCCCGGCCCGGTCGGCCGGCCGGGCCCCCGCCGGGGCGGCCCGGTATCCGTGAACAGCGGTGGATGGATGTACTTCTCGGAGTTTGGCGGGATTTTTCCATGGCAGTGAACCGTTATACGCTGACCGACGAACAGAGATCAGATCTGATTATGCTGGTCCGCGGTCCGGTCGAGGAACGGGCGGTTGCCGACCGGGCGCGGATGGTGCTGTGGTGGGATGAAGGCATGCCGGCCCGCGCGATAGCCGCTCTGCTGCGAGTGTCGCCGCCCACCGTGTATCTGTGGCCGGCCCGTTTCGCCAGATTCGGGATCGAGGGGCTCTACGACGCGCCGCGGCCCGCGCCGCCGCCGGTTCATGACGGACGGGTGCGGGCAAGGATTCTCGCACTGGCCCGGCAGTCGCCGCCCGCGGAGACCGGGCTGCGGCGCTGGTCGAGCCGTGCGATGGCGCGGTACCTGCAGCGCTGTGAGGGAGTCGTGGTGTCACATACCTTCATCGCCGACCTCTGGCGGGAGAACAATCTTCAGCCGTACCGGACGGGGACCTTCGGGCCGCCGGCCGGCCCGGCCCCGCGGACACCGGACACCGCCACCGCCACCGCCACCGCCACCGTCGACCAGCTCCAGCGCTTATCACGTGGCGGGATGCACACGAACAGCTGAGGGGAAGAACTGTGGGGAGCATCGAGGAGGCCGCGTTCGAGACCATCCTGGTCGAACGCCCCTCGGACGGCATCATCGTCGCGACGCTGAACCGCCCGGAGCGGCTGAACGCGATGACGGTGCGCATGTTCGAGGAGCTCGAGGACCTGGCCCTGGCGGTGGACGGCGACCTCGACGCGCGCGTCCTGATCCTCACGGGCGCGGGGGACCGGGCCTTCTGCGCCGGCTACGACCTCGACGACGCCGAGGAGCTGTCGAGCCTGTCGCCCATGGGCATGCTCGTACGCCAGGAGCGCGCCGCCCGCGCGCTGGCGACGCTCCGGTCGGTCCGGATCCCGGTGATCGCGGCGCTCAACGGCACCGCCGCGGGCGGCGGGATGTCGCTCGCGCTCGTCGCCGACATCCGGCTGGCCACGCCGTCGGTGAGGTTCAACGCCGCCTTCGTACGCATCGGCCTGTCCGCCGGGGACATGGGCGCCTCCTGGCTGCTGCCGCGCATCGTCGGGCCCGCGCTCAGCGCCGACATCGCCTATACCGGGCGTTTCGTCGAGGCGCAGGAGGCCGAGCGGATCGGCCTGGTCAACAGGATCGTCCCGGCGCAGGCCCTGCTGGCCGAGGCCGTCGCCATGGCCGAGGTCATCCGCGCCAGCCCGGCTGGCGCCATCCAGCTGTCCAAACGGTCGCTGCAGGCCAACATGGAGGTGTCCTCGTACCCGGCCGCCCTGGAGCTGGAGAACCGTGGCCAGGTGGTGCTCACCAGGGACGAGGAGATCGGCTTCCCGGCGGCCCTCGACGCCCTCGGACGGGAGTACGCCGACGCGCAGGAGCACACCGGCGCTCCTGTTCCCGGGCTGGCCGTTGCCCGGCCGGTGACGAGAGATCGGACCAACAGTGGGGAAGGCGGTTTCATGCTCCAGTTCGAGCCACCGAAGTTGGAGACGCTGACGCTCGAGCCCCTGGCGGGCGGCAGCGTGCTGCTGACGGTCAACCGTCCCCACCGGATGAACTCGCTGACGGTCAAGATGTTCGAGGAGTTCAACACCGTCGCCCACGCCCTGCGGGACACCGACGCCAGGGCGCTGATCCTCACCGGGGCGGGCGGCCGCGCGTTCTGCGCGGGCTTCGACCTCGACGAGATCGGCGTCATCGCCACCATGGGCGTGCGTGAGTTCCTGCGTTTCCAGGAGATCGCGGCCGGGGGTTTCGCGGCGATCCGTGCCCTTCCCTTCCCCGTGGTCGCGGCCATCCACGGGGCGGCCTCGGGGGGCGGGCTGGCGCTCGCGCTCGCCGCGGACATCCGCCTGGTCGCGCCGACCGCCAAGTTCAACGCCCCGTTCGTCCGGCTCGGGCTGTCCATCGGGGACCTGGGCACCTCGTGGCAGCTCACCCGGCTGGTCGGGCCCGGGCGGGCGGCCGAGATCGCCTACACGGTGCGTACCGTCGAGGCCGAGGAGGCGGTCCGCATCGGGCTGGCGAACCGGCTCGTGCCGTCGGAGACGCTGCTTGAGGAGGCGTTCACGGTGGCGAAACAGATCGCCGGCAACTCGCCCGCCGGTATCCGCATGTCCAAGCGCGCGCTGCAGCACAACCAGGAGAACGCCTCCTTCGCGGCGGCGCTCGAGCTGGAGAACCGCGGCCAGGCGCTGCTGACGCGCGGTGAGGACATGACCGAGGCCCTGACGGCGTTCAAGGCACGCCGGCCGCCACGGTTCACCGGCAGGTAGGGGACGCGGGCCGGGGGACAGCAGGCCGGGCCAGGCGCCGGCAGCTGTCCCGGCCGGGCTGTCCCCCGGCTGCCCGAAAAACAGGGGAGTAGAAACGGGAAAGCAGCGACGAGAACCCGGAAAGACAGCGGAACGCCCCCGGATAATCGCCGTCCGGGGGCGTTCCTCCGGTTTCTGGGGAAAGTACCGTTTATGTGGGGGGACGGTGCCCCGAAGAAATGGGCGGAGCGGAGGGGATACCGTCAGACGTCGCGCTGGGCCTTGCTCTGCGCGCTCGCCAGCTGGCTGCGCTCGCGGATTTCGGACCAGTCCTGGTCGCTCAGGGTGGTCAGGCCCGCGAACGTCCCCGGGCCGGCCAGTTTCTGCCCCCCGTCCATCGCGATCGTCTCGCCGGTGAGGTAGTCGCAGGCGTCCGACAGGAGGAATATCACGAGGTTCGCCAGCTCCTCGACGGTGCCCACGCGGCGCATCGGGATCTGGTCGGCCTGGGTCGCCCCGACCGAGCTCCTGTCGGTGGGGTTGAGCATCTCCCAGGCGTAGTCCGTCGGGATGGGCCCGGGCGCGAGGGCGTTGAGGCGGATGCCGTAGCGGGCCCACTCGACCGCCAGCGACATGGTCATGGCGTGCACGGCGGCCTTGCCCATCGCGGAGGGGACCACGAACGCGGAGCCGGTCCAGATCCAGGTGGTGAGCATGGACAGCACCGCCCCTGGCAGCCCCTCGGCGATCCAGCGGCGGCCGGCGGCGTGGGTGGTGTTGAAGGAGCCGTTCATCACGGTCGAGCTGACGGCCTCGAAGGCGCGTGCGCTCAGGCTGGCGGTCGGCGCGATGAAGTTCGCCGCGGCGTTGTTGACGACGCTGGTCAACGGCCCGTACTGGGACCAGATCCCGTCGATGGCCGCGTCGACGAAATCCGCCTTGCGCACGTCGACCGTCTGCACGTGGACGCTGCCCGGCCGGGAGGCCGACGCCTGCGCGGCGGCATCCTCCAGGACGGCCTGCCGGCGCCCCCACAGATGGACCTCGGCGCCGTGCTGCACCAGGTGGGCCGCCACCCCCCGGCCGAGGCCGGTCCCACCGCCGGTGATGAGAACCCGTTTTCCCAGCAGCACGTCTGGCGAGTAGATGGACTTCGAGCTGTCAGCCATGGGTGGTCCCTTGTCGGCTCTGGTGGCCCTGCGCAGCCCCGGGGAGCTCTGATGGTCTCCCCGGGGGGCTCTGTCGGCGTTGGCGGTGCTGCCCGGTCACGCACCCGCGGTCACAGCGGGCCGGAAGCCGCTCCCGCGGCACCGCGGTGCTGTCTGTCTCGTGCGCGGTGCCGCGGACGGGCCTTCGGCTGCCCGGTACTTCGGCTGCTCCGGTACTCCAGTTGCTCCGGTATTTTAGTTGCCCGTTACTTCAGTTGCCCCGGTACACGGAGAAGTCCGGCGGGCGCTTCTCGTTGAAGGCGGTGATGCCTTCCTTGGCCTCGGGGGACTCACCGAACAGCTTGAGGCTGGAGTACGCCAGCTGCCCGATTCCCGCGAAGTGCTCGGTGTCGGTGTTCAGCGACTGCTTGAGCACCTTGAGCGAGGTGGGCGACAGCAGGAGGATCTCATCCGCCCAGGCGCGGACCTCCGCCCGCAGCTGGGCGGCCGGGACCACCTTGTTGACCAGGCCCCAGTCCGCGGCCTGCTGGGCGCTGTACTGGCGGCAGAGGAACCAGATCTCGCGGGCTCGCTTCTCACCGATCACGCGGGCGAGGTAGCCGGTGCCGAAACCGGCGTCGAACGAGCCGACCCGCGGGCCGTTCTGGCCGAAACGGGCGGTCTCGGACGCGATGCTGAGGTCGCACAACAGGTGCAGGACGTGGCCGCCGCCGATGGCGAAACCGTTCACCGCCGCGATGACGGGCTTGGGCACGTCACGGATGACCCGGTGCAGGGCGTCCACCTCGAACAGGCCGCTGTCCGACGGGCCGTAGTCGCCGGTCTCCAGGCGCTGTTTCTGGTCACCGCCGGTGCAGAAGGCTTTCTCGCCGGCGCCGGTGAGAGCGATGACGCCGACCTCGTCGCTGGCCCAGGCGCGCTTGAAGCTTTTGATCAGCTCGTCGACGGTGCGGGCCCGGAACGAATTGTAACGCTCCGGCCGATTGATGGTGATCCAGGCCAGGCCGTTTTCGACCTTGTACGTCACGTCAGTGAACTGGTCGTCCATTGAACCGATGACCCTCTTCGATCAGGAAGCGAGCAGGGGTGCTGCTCGTCAGGGAGTAGATGACATGATCTTCCTGGCTGCCCGCCCGGAAAACGCCGGCCCGCCGGAGGGCAAATGTACTGGTACGAACGGCCTTTTTCAAGGCGCTGTCGGGCCTGGCAATTGAACACCACTGACGGGAGACAGGAATTACCTCCAAAGGGGGACCGGAGCCATGGCTCAGGTGGGTGCCGCCCTCGCCAGGAGTGATCAGCCGCTGTCGGACGGGTCCGGCAGCGGGCCGGCCGGCCGGGTCGCCGGGGCCTCGTCGCACCGTCCGCGCACGCCGTCCGGTGGGGGTGGGGCTCTTTCGGTTCCGTCGGGTCGGCGGGGCTTCCTCCCGCGTCGCGGGGTTCTCCGTCATGGACGGATGGCCCCGCGACCGGGCAGTTGGTAACGCAGGGAAATTTTTCGATCACTATATGTTCCTAAGGTGGTACCTCAGGTATCCGCAAGGGGTACGAGGATTTCCCCTATGGGTGATGCAGGACACAGTTTGGCCGCCTACCGTTGACCCGACCGGGCGCCAGTGTCGTCGCCTGCGGTTCGCCTCTGGGCGGCGTCGACAGGGAAGGGGGGTTGTCGATCATCTTCCCACCTTCGGTGGATCTGGATTAAAGATCATGTATGAGGAGAGCTCATGGTCGCGGTCGCACCTGTGAACACCCGTCCGATACCGGACGAGATTGCCTGTCAGGTCGTCTTACCCGAGGGGCATATCGACGAGGACAGGCTGTTCGCCGCCTACCAGTGGCTGCGTGAGAACAATCCGCTCGGTCAGGTCAGGGTGGCGGGCTACGATCCGGTCTGGCTGGTCGCCAGGCATGCCGACATCATGGAGATCGAGCGGCAGCCGGACATCTTCACCAGCGGTGGCGGTGTCCAGCCGGGCTCTCACAACCCGATTCTGCAGAACCAGGCCGGTGACGAGTTCACCAAGAACCTCACCGGTGGCAGCCTGCGCATTCTCGACGCGCTCCCCTACCTTGACCCGCCGGAGCACACCGCGGTCAAGGACGTCGCGGTCGAATGGTTCCGCCCCGCGAACCTGAAGAAGTGGGAGGACACCATCCGCGAGCTCGCCCGGGAGGTCATCGCCAGGTTCCTGCACCCCGGCGAGAACAATATCGACTTCGTCAGGGAGTTCGCGCTCTTCTACCCGCTGCACGTCATCATGACCCTTTTCGGCGTGCCCGAGGAGGACGAGCCGAGGATGATGGCGCTCAGCCAGGAGTTCTTTGGCACGGAGGACCCCGAGGCGCGCCGGGAGGATGTCGAGGCGCTCACTCCGGAGGCGGCCGCGCAGCAGTGGTCCGCGGCGATCAGGGACTTCTACGCCTACTTCGACGTGCTGGTGGAGGACCGGCGGAAGAACCCGAAGGACGACCTCGCCACGATCATCGCGCTCGCGAAGGGGGAGGACGGCGAGTACTATCCGAAGGGGTTCGCCTACGGCTGGTTCATCGCGATCGCCACCGCCGGTCACGACACGACGTCGAGCACGCTCTCGGGAGCGCTTGAGCAGCTCGCGCTGCATCCCGACCAGCTCAAGAGGGTCCAGGATGATCTTTCGCTCGTCCCGCACCTGCTCAACGAGGCGCTGCGCTGGGCGTCCCCGGTCAAGCAGTTCACCCGGCAGGCCACCGAGGATTACACGCTGAACGGAAGCGAGATCAAGAAGGGTGACCGGCTGATGCTGCTGTACCAGTCGGCCAACCGCGACGCCGAGGTGTTCGACGATCCCGACACATTCCGGATCGACCGCCGGCCGAACAAGCACATCGCCTTCGGCTACGGCCCGCACATGTGCATCGGCCAGCACGTGGCCAAGCTCGAGCTGAGGATCATACTCGAGGAGCTGCTGCCGCGTATCGGGAAGATCGAGCTGACCGGCGAGCGCAAGGTCGTCCAGACGAACTTCGTCGGCGGGCTGAAGAAACTGCCGGTACGTCTGGAGCTGCGGTGACCCAGCGGCGGGTTTCCCCCGACAGCCGCCGGGTGGTGGTCGTCGGGGGAGGTCATGCGGGCGGCACGCTGGTAGGGCTGCTGCGGCAGGCCGGCTTCACCGGTGAGATCGTGCTGTTCGGCCAGGAGACGGACCTGCCGTACCACCGTCCGCCCCTGTCCAAGAAGTTCATCGACGGCGATCTCGAGCACTGGCTGCGCCCGCCGGAGTTCTACCCGGAGCAGGACATCTCCGTCCGGCTGGGCGAGTCGGTCGAGTCGGTCGACCCCGTGGCGCGCCGCGTGTACACGAGCGGCGCGCAGACCGTCGACTACGACGTGCTCGTCCTCGCCACCGGGGCCGAGCCCCGGCGGCTGCCGGCGCCCGGGGCCGATCTCGCCGGTGTTCTCACCCTGCGCACCCTCGCCGACGCCCGTGTCCTGCGCAAGGCCGTCATCAGCGGCGGCCCGATCGCGATCATCGGTGGTGGGTACGTCGGCCTGGAGGTCGCGGCGGTGGCGCGGGCGGGCGGCGTCGAGGTGACGGTCATCGAACGCGAGGAGCGGGTGCTCGCGCGGGTGGCGAGCAGCCGGCTGTCGGAGATCCTGGCGGCGTACCACCGGGAGCGCGACACCACGATCCTCACCGGGGCGCAGGTCGTCGGCCTGTCCGGCGAGGACGGCCGGGTCCAGGGCGTGCTTCTCGGCGACGGGACGCGGATAGCCTGCGACATCGCCCTCGTGGGCATCGGCGCGGTCCCGCGCGACGAGCTCGCAGTGGCGGCCGGCCTGGCCTGCGAGCAGGGGATCCTGGTCGACGGCCAGGCGCGCACCAGCGATCCGGCGATCTTCGCGATCGGGGACGTCACCCGCCGGCCGCTGCCGGGCGTCGACGGGCTGCAGCGGCTGGAGAGCATCCCCAGCGCGGTGGAGCAGGCCAAGCAGGCCACGGCCGCGATCGTCGGCGCGCAGCCCGTCCACCCGGAGGTGCCCTGGTTCTGGTCCGACCAGTTCGACCTGAAGCTCAAGATAGCCGGGATCGTCTCCGCGCCGCCCGGTACCGTCCTGCGCGGTGACCCGGCATCGGGGCGCTTCGCCCTGTTCCACCACACGGACGGCAGGATCACGGCGGTGGAGTCCGCGAACTCGCCGGGCGACTTCATGGCCGGCAAGAAGCTCATCGCCGGCGGTGAGCGGGTCGACCCGGTACGGCTGGCCGACCCCGCCGTACCACTCCGCGGCGCCGTGATCACATGAACCGTCACCGTATGAACCGTCACCACATGAAAAACAAAGCTGTTGTTATGTCAGGTCGTCATCAAGCCATATGAAACAACCGGATGAGCACGGAGCGCGCGATGCCCATAATCACCTACGTTCTGCCCGACGGCACCGAACACGCGGTCGACGTCCCGCCTGGGCAGACCGTGATGGATGGTTCGGTTCGCAACAACCTGCCGGGGATCGTCGCCGAGTGCGGCGGTAGCTGCTCGTGCGCGACGTGCCACGTCTACGTCGGCCCGGAGTCGCAGGCGTTCTTCGACGAGATGACCGACGAGGAGCGCGAGCTGCTGGAGTTCGCCGACGGCACGCGGGAGGACTCCCGGCTGTCCTGCCAGCTCGTCATCACCAGCGAATGCAAGGGCGTCCGGGTGACGGTGTCGGCCGACAACGGCTGATCCGGATGCCTCCGGGCACGCTCCGGCCGGCATGCCCAGGTGCCGGGCTGGCCATCACCGCGGTCGTGGCGGGCGGCAGCGGACCGGACAGCTTCAGCCCCGAGCCGCTCGCGCCGCACCGGGCCGGGAAGCTCCCCGCCGGCAAACTGATCACCACGGTGCCGTCCACGCAGATCAACGAAGCCGCGGCACCGCGGCACCGTGGCGAGGCGGTGAAGATTGTTCTTGTCCACGAGTGAGCGTGGCGGCCCGCGCAGGATTCCGTCCTCGTAAGGAGAATGCCAATGACGACGACGATCGACTACGACCAGTTCTACATCGACGGCGCCTGGCAGGCGCCGGCCGCGAACGGCAGCATCCCCGTGCACTCGGCCAGCACCGAGGAGCGGGTGGGCAGCGTCCCGGAGGGGACCGAACGCGACATCGACCTGGCGGTGGCGGCGGCGCGCCGCGCCTTCGACGACCCGGACGGGTGGTCCCGGTGGTCGCCGGCGCGCCGCGCGGAGGTGCTGGAGCGGTTCGCGGCCGCGCTGGAGGCACGCGGCGCGGAGACCGCGCGCCGGGTCAGCGTCCAGAACGGGATGCCGATCTGGTTAGCCAACCAGTTCGAGGCGGGCTTCCCGCCGTTGCTGCTGCGCTACTACAGCGGCCTGGTCGCGCAGACCGGGCTGGAGGAGATACGCCCCGGCATGCTGGGCGGCCGCTCCCTGGTCATCCGCGAGCCCGTCGGCGTGGTCGGCGCCGTGGTCCCGTGGAACGTGCCGCAGGCGATCTCCTTCCTGAAGATCGCGCCAGCGCTGGCCAGCGGCTCCACCGTTGTGATCAAGCCCGCGCCGGAGACCGTGCTGGACGCCTTCCTCGTGGGTGAGGCCGCGCTGGAGGCCGGGCTGCCCGCCGGCGTGCTCAACATCGTCCCCGGTGGCCGCGAGGTCGGCGCCCACCTCGTCTCCCACCCCGGGGTCGACAAGGTCTCCTTCACCGGGTCCACCGCCGCCGGGCGCGCGATCGCCGAGACCTGCGGCCGGCTGCTGCGGCCGGTGACCCTTGAGCTGGGCGGCAAGTCGGCCGCGATCGTGCTCGACGACGCCGACCTGGCGGCCAACATCCAGAGCTTCTTCGCCTCGACCCTGCTCAACAACGGCCAGATCTGCTGGCTCGGCACGCGCGTCCTCGCCCCCCGGCGCCGGTACCAGGAGGTGGTCGACACCATCACCGGGCTCGTCAGCTCGCTGGCGGTGGGGGACCCGCTCGACCCGGCGACCCAGCTGGGCCCGCTGGTGTCGTCCCGGCAGCGGGAGCGGGTGGAGTCCTACATCGCCAAGGGCGAGAGCGAAGGGGCCCGGCTGACCACCGGCGGCAGGCGGCCCAAGGACCTCGACAAGGGATGGTATGTCGAGCCCACGGTCTTCGCGGACGTGGACAACAAGCAGACCATCGCCCAGGAGGAGATCTTCGGGCCGGTGCTGGCGGTGATCCCGTACTCCACCGAGGAGGAGGCCGTCGCCATCGCGAACGACAGCGACTACGGCCTCGGCGGATCCGTGTGGACGGCCGACCCGGAGCGCGGCACGGCGCTCGCCCGGAAGGTCCAGAGCGGCACGATCGGGATCAACGCCTACGTCAACGACCCCACCGCGCCGTTCGGCGGGATCAAGGCGAGCGGGATCGGCCGCGAACTCGGCCCGGAGGGGCTGCACGCCTTCCAGGTCCTCAAGACGATCTATCTCGACGCGTCCAGCGGCTGATCCCGAGCGCCATGTGACGGGTACGCGCGGACGGGCGTCCCGGCCGGCCGGGGCACCGGCCGCCCACCGGGCCCGTCCGGCAGCCACGGCGCGCAGGTTCCCCGTCGCGCGGGCCGGTCACCGCCGGCCCGCGCGACGGGAGTACCGCTGGTACGGGTGGACGGCGGTGATGCCATGACCATCAACGAGGAGAGATCATGGGAGTTTCGATACGCGAGTCCCTGAGCACATATCCGGAGCGTTACTTCGCCGCCTGGAACGGGCGGGACCTGGACGTCGTCGCGGGCCTGCTGGCAAGCCGTTTCCGGTGGGCCGACCCGTCGCTGCCGGCCGACATCACCGATCTCGAGGGTGCGCGCGGGTTCTTCCAGGCGGCCTGGCAGGGCTTTCCCGACCTGCGTCTCGAGCCGGTGGGCGACCCCCTCGTCGACGAGATCACCGGTCGTGTCGCGCAGGAGTGGCGCATGACCGGAACCCACACCGGTGAGGGCTTCCCGCCCGGGGTGCCGGCCACCGGGCGGGCGTTCGACCTGGCGGGCGCCGATGTCTTCACCGTCGGCCCCGAAGGCCGCGCGGCCGCCATCCACGCCTACTGGGACGTCACGACGCTGGCCCGCCAGCTCGGGCTCGCCTAGAACACGAAAGCCGGGACAGGTCCGGTACAGGGGAGACGGGGAACGGGCCGGGCCACGGCGATCGCCACGTCGGCGGCCACGAGCCACCCGGCTCCCCGGTGGCCGGCCGCGCCGTGGGCGTCAGCGATGCCGTGGGCGCCCGC
>NZ_CAKKTL010000004.1:52671-56517 GCF_920664355.1 Protofrankia sp. CiP1_Cm_nod2 | reverse complement strand
GCCGGAACCTGCGCGGCGAGACGTCGGAGAAGCAGGCCGCGAAGGCCCGCCAGACCGAGCGGATGATCGAACGCCTGGAGGTGGTCGCGGAGCCCCGCAAGGAGTGGGAGCTGCGGATGACCATCGGCGCGGCGCCACGCTCGGGCGCGGTCGTCGCGACGCTGCGTGACGCGGTCGTCCAGCGCGGCCCCTTCACCCTCGGGCCGGTGAACCTCCACGTCGACTGGGCCGACCGGATCGTGCTCACCGGCCCGAACGGGGCGGGCAAGACGACGCTGCTGGCCGCGATGCTCGGCCGGGTCCCGCTGGCGGCCGGTGCCGCGACGCTGGGCCCGGGTGTGGTCGTCGGGGAGGTCGACCAGGCCCGCGGCCTGTTCGCCGGGGCGGACTCCCCGCTCGACATCCTCGGCCGCTTCCGGCCCGAGATGTCCACCGCCGACGCCCGTACCCTGCTGGCCAAGTTCGCCCTGGGCGCCGACCACGTCGGCCGTGCCGCGGCCACGCTGTCACCGGGGGAGCGGACCCGGGCCGCGCTCGCGCTCCTGCAGGCGCGCGGGGTGAACCTGCTGATCCTCGACGAGCCGACCAACCATCTCGACCTGCCCGCGATCGAGCAGCTCGAGTCGGCGCTGCACGGCTACCCGGGCACCCTCGTACTCGTCACCCACGACCGGCAGATGCTCGCGGCCGTCGACGTCACCCGCCACCTGCACGTCGAGGCCGGAAAGCTCACCGAACTCGACCGCTGAGCCATCACGGGACGCCGATCATCGTGACGGACAGCCTGGATCTCCCGGAGCCGGGTCGTCACGTTGCCGAGTGAGGAGAGGGCCAACCGTCGGGCCGCCCGGCGCACGCACTCATGGTGAGTCGACGGGCGTTGCTCGTCGACGCCTGGCCGGAACTGGTTCTGCCCGCACCGGTCCGGTCCGGTGGGAGTGGAGGACTCTCGTATGATCATGTCGTTGCAACAGACTGTGGCACGGCTGCTCTTCACCCTGCCGAAAACACCATAAAACGGGCGATTGTCCGCCGATGGTCCCATCCGTCGTGCACCTGGAACAACATCGACTATCGGTCGAATAGGGGAAAGCGGTGCCGGAGAACGGCGACGAACTCTGTTGAGCCCCTATGAACATCACAAACGTGGCTGCTGACCAGCGGATCCCCGTCGTCTCCTGACGTCTGATCGCTACTTGCCGTACGCCGCGCCCCTGGACTCAACTCCGAGGTGATACGAGCTGAGATATGGGTATAGGGAAGGCATGGGTATAGCATTGAGTCTCGGGATGTTGGCTCTGGGAGCCATCCTCGCGTTCGCTGTGCATGCGGACTCCTCCGGGCTGAGCCTTCCCACGGTCGGTCTGATCTTCATGATGGTCGGTGCGGTTGGGTTCGGTGTATCGATCTACAGGGATCGCTGGCGTCGGCATATCGTAGAGGAGTCCGTCGAGCGTAGGGTCACGCCTCCGATCATGTTCGAGGACGATATGATCATCGAACGGGAGCCTGCGAAAAATCCGACCGCCGGTGCCGCACGCGAAGACGCGCCGGAATCACCGGTACGGACCTCACCGTAGCTTTCACCCGCCCAGTCGCAAAGATCGCCGGATTGCTGGGAGAATCTTCGACGGCTGAACAGTCCGCCCTCTCGCGACCGGATTCCATGAGCGCCGATTCCGGAAGAAACGCCGTCGATCCCGGATAGAAAATCGCCGGCGCGGCAGATGGTCTCGCGATACATGTCGCGGCAACCGCGCACAGCACCTGCGACACCGCTGTGCAGACGGCCGGTACGGCCCGGGCGAAGATCCGCCAGAACCCACAAGCTACCGCGACGACCGAGAAGACGCCAGGTATCCGCGACAAGGCCGCCGGGACCTTCCGCGGGCAGGTCGAGCATCACCTCGGGTTGCCGCGGCCGTCGAGAAGACCGTGGCCAGCGAAGACCGTGGCCAGCGAAGACCGTGGCCAGCAGCGACAAAGCCACTCGCGTCGCAGGCTGGCAGGCCCCGGCGCCACCGGTGGGGCGGTTGCCGGCGAGATCGTCCTGCCGCCCGTGCACCGGGCGGCCCGTCACCGTCGCCGCGCCGGACTCCGGCCGCAGCCGGCGATGGTGACCTGAATCAAACGAAGCAAGAGATTCGGCAGGTTAAGGCAGGGGAAAACACATCGGTAATCATCACGACAAGGAGGAATGGCAATGGTTGAGTTCATCATCGTCACGCTGCTGCTCGGACTCGTCGTCGGTGCCGTCGCCCGCCTGGTACTACCCGGTCCGGACCGCATCGGTATCGGGGGCACCATAATCGTCGGGATCGTCGGATCCTTCGTCGGCGGGTTCCTCGGTTATGCCCTATTCAACAAGGATGCGGGTGAGGGTCCGTTGCAGCCCTCCGGTGTCGTCGGCTCCGTAATCGGTGCCGTTCTGGTACTGCTGGCGTGGCGTGCTGTGAACGGTCGCGGCTCCTATCGGCACCAGAGGTATGTCCGCCGGTAAACGCGGGGCCGGCCGAGCCGGGCTGGGAATCCGTCCCATGCGCAGCTTGAGGTCCTGGGTGAGTCGCCGGGAGCGGGATTCTCCTCGGCGGCTCACCCAGGACTGTGACACCCTCCACATTCGACTAAGAGCATGTCTCATGTGGAGGGTTTCTTCCCAGCAGGCCAACGCGGCGGGCGGCGAGGGAGAGAAAAACGAGGAAACTGTGAGCGTGCCTGGGCCTGTTGCCGAGGTTGAACTCGTGATAGCGCCGGGCCCGGCGGCGCGGGCCGACCAGACGGTCCGGGAGGCATACGCCAGCCAGCCGCTACGCGACCCGTACGGCTCCCGGTAACAGCGAGTCCCGGTAACAGTGGGCATACAGCGGCCGGCGGAAGCGGCGATCGTTTGCCGTCCGACGCTGTGATGTTCTTGGTATCGGACTGGTATCGTTACCGACATGGCCCTGACGGTACGTACCGACGAGGAGCTGGAGCACGCCCTGACGGTGCTGGCAGCCAGCGAGGGCGCCTCCCGGCAGGAGATCATCCGACGTGCCGTCCTGGAGCGTTACGAGCGGGCCGGTCATGCTGCCCGGGTGCGGGACAGCGCTGATCGGATGCTCGAGCGGTGGGGGGATGTGCTCGCCCGCCTGGGCAGCGTGTGAGCCCTGTCGAGTACCTGGACCTGGAGGATCTGCTCACCCTGGTACGCGGCCTGGGCACCGCTCCGGTACAGGACGTCGGCCTGCTCGACGCGGCGGCGGCCCGGGCGCGATCGAGCGCGTTCGGTCAGGACGCCTACCCGACCCTCGCGTCGAAGGCCGCCGCGCTCCTGCACTCGATCGCCCGCAGTCACCCTCTGGTCGACGGCAACAAGCGGCTGGCCTGGCTGGCGGCAGTGGTGTTCCTCGACGTCAACAGACATGCGACCGGCCTTTCCGACGACGAGGCGTTCGACCTTGTCATGGACGTCGCCCAAGGCGTCGCGGACGTCGAGGAGATCACCCATCGGCTGCGTGTCGTGCCGTTGGACGGTGATTGAGCACAACGGCTGGCCAGCTCATGCCGGAAGGCTGACGACGCCAGGAGCTGCCACAACCTGCTTCCGACCGAGTGCTTGTAGACCAGGTGCTTGTAGACCTGTAGTCATCATAACTGTACTTATGACAGATCTGGATCTTGATAGGTCCGGATCCGCGGTTCCTGGAGCCGGCCCGGCTCGGGACGCCAGGCAGGGGGCACCTTCCTGGCCTTGGCAGGCGACAATGGCGGTCGTGTCCGCTGACGCCTGCGATACGGCTCCTGTGACGACCGGCCCCGCCGGCTCCTCCGGTTTTCCTCCTGGCTCCGCCGAGCCCTCCACTG
>NZ_CAKKTL010000004.1:41806-52503 GCF_920664355.1 Protofrankia sp. CiP1_Cm_nod2 | reverse complement strand
CGCGTCCCGTGGCCGCCAGCGCCGATGCCCGCCGGGGACTGGCGGTGGTCACCGGGGCCAGCAGCGGGATCGGTGCCGCCAGCGCGCGGGCGTTGGCGGACGCGGGTTTCGACGTCCTGCTCGGCGCGCGCCGCGCCGACCGGCTGGCGGCGGTCGCCGCCGACATCGGGCCGGCGGCCCGCAGCCGTCCCCTGGACGTCACCGACGCCGCGTCCGTCCAGGCGTTCGCGGCCGGTGTCGCCTCCTGCGAGGTCGTGGTGTGCAACGCCGGCGGCGCGCTCGGGCTGGCCCCGGTGGCGGCGGCGGACGAGGCCGAGGCCGAGGAGGAGCGATGGCGGTGGATGTGGGAGGCCAACGTCGCCGGGGTCGCCCGTACCGTGCGGGCCTTCCTGCCCGCGCTGGTCGCTTCGGGTGACGGCCGCATCGTCGTGGTCACCAGTGTCGCCGGCCATCAGGTCTACCCGGGCGGGGGCGGGTACACCGCGGCCAAGCACGCCGCGGCGGCGGTCGTCCAGACGCTGCGGCTGGAACTGCTCGGCCAGCCGGTGCGGATCATCGAGATCGCCCCGGGCATGGTGGACACCGAGTTCTCTCTCGTCCGCTTCGACGGGGACGCCGGACGGGCCGCCGCGGTCTACACCGGCACCGTCCCCCTCACCGCCGACGACGTCGCCGACGCCGTCACCTGGGCGGTCACCCGCCCACCGCACGTGACCATAGCCCGGCTGGACCTCTTCCCCCGCGACCAGGCCTCCGCCCGCGACGTCCACCGCCGGCCCTGACACCCCCGCCCACCCGAACCGGCGGCCAAGCCGAGGCGGCCGAGTCACGGGAACGAGTATGTAAGTGGTCGCTGGAGCAGCCACTTACATACTCGTTCCGTCCCCTGCTCCGGGTCAGCGGCGGCTGCTGTTGGCGGCGGGGTCGCTTGGGGGATCGTCGGAGGGTCCACGTTCAGCTTCGTTCCGTCCCAGCGGAAGGTCACGTCGGCCGTTCCGGCGGAGGGGCAGCGGATCCTGTCCGCGGGGTCGTACAGGTCGTAGCGCGGTACGACGGGCTGCCCGGCGAGACGTTGGTCGTGCCCCGAAGACGCTGTCCGGCTTTGTCCCTTACCCGCGTAGCAGGGTGATCGGGCGGCCAGCGGGGCTGGTGACCGTGGTGATGGCGGTACGTTCGTCGATGGGGGGGGCCGCGGGGCGCTGGTCGAAGATGGCCAGGGTGCCGGTGCCGAGCTGGAAGCGGTCGAGATAGCGGTCGAGCTGCCTGAGGCCCTGGCGGAGCGGGTCCGTCTTCTTCGAACGCCAGGTCTTGATCTCCAACGCCTCACGCTGGACACGGCGGGAGCCGTCGGCGGTGACGTAGGGCCAGCGGATGTGCAGGTCGACACGACCCGTGCCGACCGCGTACTCACGCTCGACAAACCCACCGCCGTTCACGACACGCTGGAGGTATCCCATGAGGATCAGCTGGGGAGCCGCCTCGTGGTAGAAGCCCGTCCTGACCAGAAAGTCACCGTTCTCGATCCACCAGTCGGCGAATTCGTCGAGCACCCTGGGGAAGTCGAAACCGCCCTCCGGGCGGACGAACGACCGGGGATCGGCGGTGACGCTCTCCTGGATGCTCGACGACAGGACCCGGGCGATGACCTCCCGATAGATCGGGTTCGCGACCCGGACCGGAGCCTTTGGCGCGATCAGGCCGAGGTCACGAACATAGACGAGATCATCGTCGTAGGGCTCGAGAGCGAACGGATCACCCGCCAGGAGGGGGCCGATGATCCGCTGGACCCGCGGCTGCGCGAGCTTGGCCGCGAGCGAGTCCAGATGCGTGGCGCGGTCCAGGACAAGCCGTTCCTTCGCGTCCTCGAGGTGCGCGATGGTGACTGGTTCGGGTGCGGGCACGGCCATTTTCTCGACGACCTCGCGGGCGAGTGCGTTGACCAGCCACGGCTGGCCGGCGGTGAGCTCGTAGGCGTGTTCGACGGCACCCGGGGCGAACCGCTGCCCGGTCTCGGCGGTGTGCTGACCGTAGAGCTCGGCGACCTCGTCCGGCGTGAAGTCTCCGAGCCGAAGGGACTCCAGTTTGACGTTGAAGGGACTCGCGGTCCCGAGACGGTCCGGATCTCCGCCGGCGAGCGCCTTGTATTCGCGGACATCACGCAGGCCGCACAGGGCAACCGAAACGGGGAACTCCTGGGATCGGGTCGGGAACCCGGCGCGGAGCTGGCGGAGCACGCTGATCAGGCTCTGTCCGCGTAGCGCGTCGATCTCGTCGAAGAACAGCACGAGTGGGCGTGGGCACGCCAGCGCCCACGCCCGCAGGGCCACCTGCAGCAGGCTGCCTTCCGACTCCGCGGACCAGGCCGGCGGGCGAAGATCCGTTGCCAGCTGGCTCTCGGCGTTGATCCTGATCTGGGTGAGGATGTCGCGGTTGGCCGCGCCGTAGTCGTCACCGGCGGCTTCGGCGACCTCGCAGGAGAAGTGCAGCGCCGCGTAGCGGCCCCGGGCGGTCAGGTCCTGCGCAAGCGCGCGCAGCGCGGTCGTCTTGCCGGTCTGGCGGGGGGCATGAACGACGAAGTAGGCATTCTGGCCGACGAGGGCCGGCGCCGCCGGCAGCCGTTCCAGCGCCGGGATCATGTAATGGTCGACGGGGCTGCACGGACCAGCCGTGTTGAACCGACGGCTCATCCGGTCCTTCCCCTCCACGGTCCCGCGGTGGCGCGTCCTCTGCGTGCCAGCCTACCGTGATCGACGATCAGCGACCCGCTGTGACGTCAGGAGAGCCATACTTCCTCGGGGCGGCCGCATGGCTCTACGTGTTTCATCCGGCTTCCCCGTGAAGTCACCGCCGAGTCACTCACGCCCGCGGCGGGTCCTCGTCTCAGTGCCATGCTCCGAATCGCCGGTCTCGCCCTGACGCTCGGCGCCCTCATCGGCCTCGGCGTGGGTATCGACTACGCACTCTTCATCATCACCAGGCATCGCGCCGGCCTGAAGGCCGGCCGGTCCGACACCAACACCGCCCGCACCATGGCGCCGCCGAGCTTCCGGCATTCCTCGCGGGCGGCGGCGACCTCGCCGAGAACCGTCAACGAGCCGCCCGGAGGCTTCCAGCGCAACCGCTCGTGATCGTCGCCACTGCTCGAACCGCGCCAGTTGTATCGCCACCGTGCCCATAGAAAGGTATACAGAGCATGCGTCAATACCAGATCCGTAATGAGAGGGACACGCATTCGTGGTAGCCGGGGGCGGACGCAGGCACGCACACTGGACGTATGTACCTGGCGAAGGCTGACGCTGGAAGGCGCCGGACGGTTCGGGTCGGCGAGCCGGTGGTCTGCGAGCTGCCGGAGACGCCGACCACCGGCTACCGCTGGCAGGCGCAGACCGACCCGGCCCTGCTGCGAGCGATCGGCGACCGCTACGAGGGCCCGACCGAGCCGCGTGGCGCCGGCGGCATGCGGATCTTCACTTTCGAGCCGCTGCAGCCCGGCCCGGTGCTGCTCCGGCTGGTGAAGAAGCGTAGCTGGTCGTTCCAGGTGACCGACACCTTCGACGTTCAGCTCGACGTGGCGGACTGATCTTCTCTTTGCTCCGTCGCGGCCGTCTCGCCGGCGGTGGAATCCGTGCATGCGCACGCGCGGCGAGTACCGGCCGGCTGCGGAACTCGGCGCACCGCAGACGTCGTAGAAATGCCAGCCGTCTGCGTCCCGCTGTGTCAGAATCATCGGTGGCGCGTCGTCAATGATGATCAACGCGTCCGACGTGACAACCGGAGGTGGCTGGATGGCCTCGCTTCATGGCTTACTCGAAAGCGGCTTGCTTTATCGCAAATACGAGGAGACGGTCCACGAGGGAATGCGGCTCGGCCGCAACCTGTGGCTGGATGCTCGAAGTCTGGCGTACATGGTCGAGAACGATGTCGCGGCGATGTCCGGGAAGCTGGTGGACCAGCTCTGGGACCGCCGGATTGTCATCCTCGACCAGGGCGAGCTCGGGTCGTGCACCGGGAACGCCGGCACCGGGGCGCTGGGCACCGAACCCTTCTACAGCGCGGTCGGCAGTAGGGCTCTGCCCGCGGCGGGCAACGGCAAGGCGCTGGAGGACTTTGCCGTCACGCTGTACAAGGATGCCACCGTCGTGGACGGCTATCCCGGCACCTACCCACCGGACGATACCGGTTCGTCCGGCCTGGCCATCTGCAAGGTACTCAAGTCACGTGGCACGATCAAGGGATATCGGTTCGCCCGCACCGCCTACGGTCTGCTGCAGCTGCTCCAGCACGGCCCGGTGCTGCAAGGAATGCCGTGGTACGCGGCGTTCTTCCACCCGGACGCCGCCGGCTTCATCGACGCTGACCCCAAATGGCGGTCCAGCGGGGTCGCCGGCGGCCACGAGGTCGAGGCGATCGGGGTTGATCTCGACACGCGGAACGTGTTCGACAGCGTGATCGTCTACGCAAACAGCTGGGGCACCGGCTGGGGCGACAACGGCCTTTTCCGAATGCGCCTGCGGACCTACGACCAGCTCAGCGGCGTGGACCTGCGACAGTACCAGGTGTAAATACCTGATATCGAATACCGCCAATGCCGACGACTGGGCTCGCCGAGCCTTTCCCGGTAACCACCCGTCGTGCCGTGCAACAACAAGGGTGCATCTGCACGACGGGTGTCGGGCGTTCCGCGAGCCTCGATGTCGCGCAACGGATCAGCTTTCCAGACCGGGTCGACCGCGTTGTGCCCCGGAAGACCTGCTGTGATCAGTCAGCTGCCCGCCCCGTCCCGCCTCTCGTCGAGCACCGACGGAACCTGCGTGAACGGCGCGGCTGAACGCAGGCGAGCCGCTTCCGCCGGTCAGGTTCAGGTGAGTGCCGGCCGGCGCCCACCTGACGAAACGTCGATCATCAGGACCCGTCATCTCGAAGGTGAGACCACCGAGCTCGTTGCGCCAGACCGGACACACATGATTGCCGGCGGCCATCGCCGCGACCGCGCCGGGCGTCGGCGCTTCGTCATCCCGGGGCGAACCGGCAACCATTTGATCACAGTAGCCAGCCCTCAACCGGGCCATCCGGGACGCCGCGGCGGTGGTGCCGGGTTCCTGGCGGGCTTCACGGACCGTGGCGAGCGTTCCGTGCCAGGACAGCGCCCGCGATATCGTGGGCGTATGGCGGCGTCACGCACGACTACGGTCACCGTCCCGATCGTCATCGAGCGTGACGAGGACGGCGTGTGGTGCGCGCATGCCCAGCTGCGTCCAGGTGTGGGCGCCCATGGCGAGGGCGCGACCGAGCAGGAGGCATTGGACGACCTCCGCGAGGCGCTCGTCGGCCTGATCGAGGAGTTCGGGGTTCCTCGGGAGCTGTCCGTCACCGTGGCGGCCTGATGCCTCCGGTTCCCTCCGTCCGAGGCATCCGTGTCGTCCACGCGCTGGAGCGCCACGGCTTCAAGGTGGCGCGAGTCAACGGCAGCCACCACATCATGCGTCACCCGGACGGGCGTGGAACGACGGTCCCGGTACACAGCGACCGCGACCTGGCCAAGGGCACCTTGCGGGGCATCCTGAGCGACATCGGCCTGACGATCGACGAACTCGCCCCGTAGCAGCCGCGCCCGACGACGGGGGCGTGTGGTGGACGATCAGGAGCGTCGGCATCGACGCCATGCTATTGGCCCGGTCACGGCTATTGGCCCGGTCACGCACCAGTCGTCCTCGTGCTGGAGCGAGACGCTCCCCGGCTTGGCTCGTGTCCGGTGGAGCCGCGGCATCTGTTCTCCGGTGTTCTCCGGCGCGCCGCCGGCGGCATGCGGTCCGGTGTCCGGTCTTCCATGCCCTATCTCGCCTATACCTACTACTTGACAATGCCAGGTACTCGGCTTAGCTTTCATCTATGACGCCGACGCATGATCCCCAGCTCCTCAAGGGCGTCCTGTCGTTGCTGCTGCTACGGCTGCTCGCCGAGCGTGAGTCCTACGGCTACGAAGTCGTCCAGCGACTGCGGGAGCTCGGGTTGACGGACATCAGCGAGGGCAGCGTGTACCCGGCGCTGGCACGCCTGGAACGCGAGGGCCGGGTGGAGGCGCGCCTGGTCGCCTCCCGGTCCGGCCCGGCCCGCAAGTACTACCGGTCGACCGCGGCCGGGACCCAGGCTCTGGCGGAAGGCACCGCAAGCTGGCTGTCACTGGCCGAGGTGGTCCACCCCGTGCTTGTCCGGCGCCTTCCCGACCCGCCCACCTCAACGGAGGACACCTGACATGGCCACCTCGCGGAGCACTCTCGACCGGCTGCGTATCGAACGCGCCGTGTGGACGATGAACGCCCGACTGCAGGACCTGCCGCGTAGATCCCGGATCATCCGGCGTCGGGAACTGCGCGACAACCTGCGGGCCGCGGCCGAGGACGTCGGCGCCCGGCAGGCCGTGCGCCAGCTCGGTGATCTGCGCATCCTCGCGGCCGGCTACCTCGCCGCCGAGTACGGCGAGCTGTCCCGGCGGCCGTCCTGGACCGCCGCGGCCGTCACCGTTCTCGGCGTCGACGTCCTCATGACGCTGCTCGAGCACGCCGGAAGGACCGCCTTCGACGCCGGGATCACCACGATCGCCCCGCATGCCACCGGCACCTTCCGCTGGACCGGGGTCCCCTATCTGATCAGCGACGAGACATTCACCTATCTCGACGGAACGCATACATCCGTCGGGGGAGCCTGGACCCCGCTGGTCTACGTGCTCATGTTCGCCGGGGCTTTCGTCACCGGACGGATGTGGCGGCTGATATCCGCCTGGCAGCGGCAGCGCCGCCAGGCCCCACTGGCCGTCGAAGAGGAAAGAAGTGGCGGCCGGGCATGACATCGCGGCCCGGCGCTGGAGCCAGGCGGATCCGGCCTGTCATACCGGCGAAACCGTTGGAGATCGCAATGACATGGCATGCATTCCGCGAATTTGTAACCGACACGTGGCGCCGCTCACCGGACGTGCGCGGCCCGCACCGGGCACATCGGCTGAAGTCTTCTGGCACGGTCCTCCCGGTCGTTGCGTTCCTCGCGACCGTCGTTCTGCTCTCGCCCCTGCTGGCGGGGGCGGCACCAGCCCTGGCCGGCACGGCAGCGCATCCCGCCCCCGAGCCGGACACGTCGAGGATCGACCCCGAGCTGCGCACGCTGCTGAGCGACGGCATCGCCGCCGGCGTCCCTGGCGCGGTGGTCCGAGTGCAGGACCACCGTGGGATCCGCCAGGCCGCCGCGGGGGTCGCCGATCTGGCCACCGGTGCGCCGTTGCGGCCGCAGGCCCGGGTGCGGGTGGGCAGCATCACGAAGACGTTCGTAGCCACAGTGGTACTCCAGCTTGTCGGGGAGGGACGCCTCACCCTTGACCGTCCCGTGGAACGCTGGTTACCAGGCCTGCTGCGGAACGGAAACAAGATCACTGTTCGGCAGCTGCTCAACCACACCAGCGGCCTGTTCGACTACACAGCCGACCCCAGCCTGGTGGCGGGCATCGTCCGGAATCGGGTCTTCGCCCCGACGGAACTCGTAGCCATCGCCGAAACCCATCCGGGTGCGTTCGCATCCGGTACCGCCTGGGAGTACTCCAACACCAACTACATCGTCGCCGGCCTGCTCGTCGAATCGATCACTCACCACCCGCTGGGCGAGGAACTCCAACGACGGATCTTCAAGCCACTGGGCCTGGCCGACACATCATTCCCCGCCACCACCGGGGAGCTACCCGGCTACTACGCCCACGGATACGTCCCGGCCGACCTCGTTCCCACGGCCGACGGCAGGCCGTTCGACGTGACCGGGCTCAATCCCTCGCACGCCTGGGCGGCCGGTGCCATCGTCTCCAGCGCCAAGGACGTGTCCCACTTCTACCGGTCCCTGATGGGCGGCGAGTTGCTCCGTGCCCGGATGCTCCAGGAGATGAAGACCACCACGGTAGAGAATCCCGCCGACCCGGACTTCCGTTACGGCCTCGGGATCGAACGGGTCCAGGACCGCTGCGGAGCGAACTGGGGCCACAGCGGCGCCATTTTCGGATACCAGACCATGGCGTTCTGGAACGAGGACACCACCCGTACGGTCGTCCTGGCCAGCACCATCCACCCCGCCCCCGCCCCCGCGGCCGCCGAGGCCGCGCTCGCAACGGCAGCCGACCACGCTCTGTGCGGGATACCTCGTTCCTGACACCACCGGCCGATGGGATATCTCGCCGTTTGGGAAACGGGATTCCAGGTTTCCCGCGCTGTTGGGACCTTCTGGGCATACGCGGACCCGGTAGGAGCGACGCAGGGACCCGAGGGCCTCGCGCCCGGCACACCGCGTGCCGGCCGGGGCTCTCAGCCATCTCCGGAGCCCGTATCCGCCACCGACGGCCCGGCCGGCTGCGGACGCCCGGTCACGGTAGGGCCGCCAGGCCGGAACATGATCCGGGTCAGCGGCGGCTGCCGTTGGCGGCGGGGTCGCTCGGGGGGATCGTCGCGGGGTCCACGTTCAGCTTCGTTCCGTCCCAGCGGAACGTCACGTCGGCCGTTCCGGCGGTCGGGCAGCATGTCTGGTCCGCGGGTTTGTACAGGGCGTAGCGCAGCACGACGACGGTGTCCCGGGCCGTGGCGACGCGGATGCCGGCGCTCGGGTCGGTGAAGTCCTTGCCGATCATCTCGGTGCCGACGAAGAAGAACCCGAACTGCTGGGGGACGGCCGGGGAGTCCGCCTTCCTGCCGATCAGGACGTTGAGGGCCCGTCCCCGCACGAAGCCGGAGCGGTCGGTCACGGTGAAACCGCGCTCGTTGAGCATGTTCGAGGCCTCGGCAAGGGTGAGCTGCCCGGCCGTCGCGTCCGCCGTCGGCGTGCCGGTGCGCGAGACCAGGGGGGTGGGGGTGGCGCTGCGTGGGCTCGCGGTGGGGCTGCGGCGGGCCGTCGACGTCCGGGCCGAGCTGGTGACCTGCGGGTATGACGGTGACGCCACGCTGGTCTGCGCGCTGAGCTGGGAATCCCGATCACGCAGGGTCAGCGCGGTGGCCACCCCGCCGAGGCCGGCCAGCGCCAGCAGCGCCACCACCACGGTGGCGAGCCGGCCGCGCCGGCGAGGCCGTGACGGGCCGGGCGGCACCGGCCCGTACGCCGGGCCCGGGCTGTGACCGGGGCTGTGACCGGGGCCGTAATCAGGGCCATGGCCCGGTGCGTTGTGTGGTGGGTGGTGATGGCCGGCCGGTGTCTGGTCCCACTGCGGCTGGTGGGCCGGTGTGTGCCCGAACCCCGGTGGCGCCGTCTGCTGGTAGGGCGCCTGGGGATAGGACTGCTGCTGGAACGGCTGCTGGTAGGCGTCGGCCGGCGGCCCGGCGGCGGGCGGCGGCCCGGCGGGCGCCGAGGTGGGCGGGGGTGTCAGTAACCACCAGCGGGCCAGGGCGGTCTCGGTCGCCCGGACGGATTCGCCCGCGTCGGCGACGTCGTGCCCGACGAGCCGGGCGACGAGGTGCGCGGCGGTCGGGCGCCGTGCCGGGTCCTTGTCGAGCGCCGTGGCCAGCACCGGGGCGAGGTGGGCGGGGACGCCGGTGAGGTCGGGCTCGGCGGTCATGATCTGTACTGCGACCGCCTCGGGCCGTTCGCCGGCGAACGGCTGGCGGCCGGTGGCGGCAAAGGCCATGCAGGCGCCCCAGGCGAAGATGTCGGCGGCGGGGCCGGCGCGCTCACCCCGCAGCTGCTCGGGGGCCATCCAGACGATGGTGCCGATCAGGGTGCCGGTGCGGGTGTGGCTGGTCGAGTCGGCCGCCCGCGCGATCCCGAAGTCGATGACCTTCGGGCCCTCCCAGGTGACCAGGATGTTGGACGGCTTGAGGTCGCGGTGGATCACGCCGGCGGCGTGGATGGCGACCAGGGCGTCGGCGAGCCCGACCGCCAGCCCGTCGAGCAGGTGCCCGGTGAAGGGCCCGCGCCCGGCCACCGCGTCGGTCAGGCTGCGGCCCTCGACGTATTCGGCCGCCATCCAGGGGCGCGGGCCGTCGAGGTCGGCGTCGAGGACGGCGGCCACACTGCCGCCGCGTACCCGCCGGGCGGCGGCGACCTCAGTGCGGAAGCGGCTGCGGAACTCCGGGTCGTCGGCGAGGCCGGGGGAGGGCACCTTGACCGCCGCCGGCCGGCCGTCCGCGCCGAACCCGAGGTAGACGGTGCCCATGCCACCGGCGCCGATCCGGCCCTGTAGCCGGTATGGCCCGATCTGTCGCGGGTCGTCGCTGGACAGTGGCTGGAGCACGCTTCTCCCTTCGGACGCCGTCCACCCGCGGCACCGGCGGCTGGCGCACCTGATTCTCCCTGATACCCGTCACCCGCTGCCGGCGCCAGGTGGCTTATGTCGATCATTCGGCGTTATCGACGTAGGGCAAAAAAATTTCTCTGGATCTCGGAAATTTGATCTAGTATATTAATGATCTCAAGGTATCAACGGAAAGATTTCTTTTCCCTTGGGGAGCTCCGCACGGAAAGGGGAAGCAGGATGTCGACCACCTCCACATCCGGCGCCACATCCGGCGCCACCGCCACACCGACGCCGACGGCCGCGCCCGTCCGGGGGTGGGCCGCCACCGCGGCCCCTCCCGCGCGCACCCGCCCGGCCGCGCGCGGCACGCTCGTCGACGCGCCCGCCGGCACGGCCACGCCCGCTATTTTTGGTCCCGCGGTCACGGCGGTCACGGCGGTCACGGCGG
>NZ_CAKKTL010000004.1:0-41461 GCF_920664355.1 Protofrankia sp. CiP1_Cm_nod2 | reverse complement strand
CGCGGTGGGCGCGGTGGGCGCGGCGGGCACGACGGGCGCGGTGGTAGCGCCGCGCGACGTTCTCGACGTGCTCGGCCGCCACGTCATCGCGGACGGCTTCGGTATCGTCCTCGATCTTGAGCGCAGCCGCGGGAGCTGGCTCGTGGACGCCCGGGACGGCCGGCGCTACCTGGACCTCTACAGCTTCTTCGCGTCCGCGCCGCTGGGGATCAACCCGCCGGAGCTGACCGGCGACCCCGCCTTCCTCGCCGAGCTCACCGCCGCGGCGGTGAACAAGCCGGCCAACTCCGACATCGCCACCGCCGCCTACGCCGGGTTCGTCGAGACGTTCACCCGCGTCCTCGGTGACCCGGAGCTGCCGCACCTCTTCTTCGTCGAAGGCGGGGCGCTCGCCGTCGAGAACGCGCTGAAGTGCGCCTTCGACTGGAAGAGTCGGCACAACGCCCAGGCCGGCCGGCCCGCCTCGCTGGGCCGGCGGGTGCTGCACCTGCGGCATGCCTTCCACGGCCGCAGCGGATACACCCTGTCGGTGACCAACACCGACCCGGTCAAGACCGACCGGTTCCCCGTCTTCGACTGGCCCCGCATCGACCCGCCGGCGGTCAGGTTCCCGCTGGACGCGCGCGGCCTGGCCCGCCTCGCCGAGGCCGAGGCGGCCGCGCTGGCCCAGGCCGAGGCCGCGTTCGCCCGCCATCCTCATGACATCGCCTGCTTCCTGGCCGAGCCGATCCAGTGCGAGGGCGGCGACAACCACCTGCGGGCCGAGTTCCTCTCGGCGATGGAACGCCTCTGCCGCGCCCACGACGCGTTGTTCGTCCTCGACGAGGTGCAGACCGGGGTGGGGATGACCGGTTCGGCCTGGGCCTACCAGCAGCTGGGCCTGCGTCCGGACGTCGTCGCGTTCGGCAAGAAGGTGCAGCTCGGCGGGGTGATGGCCGGCCGGCGGGTGGACGAGGTGGCCGACAACGTCTTCCGGGTGCCGGGGCGGATCAACTCGACCTGGGGCGGCGGCCTGGTCGACATGGTCCGGTCGCGGCGCATGCTCGAGGTGATGGCGGCCGACGGGCTGTTCGCCCGCGCCGGCGATCTCGGCCGCGACCTGCTCGCCGCCCTCGGCGGGCTCGCCGGGAAGTATCCGTCGCTGGTGTCGAACCCGCGTGGGCGCGGGCTGCTGTGCGCGATCGACCTCCCCTCGGCGCGGTGCCGGGACGACGTGGTCCGCCGGCTGCGGGCCGAGGAGAGCGTGCTGGTGCTGCCCGCGGGTGTCCGCGCGCTGCGGTTCCGGCCGGCGCTGACCGTCTCCGCGGCCGAGCTGGAGCTCGGCGTGGCCGCCCTGGGCCGGGTCCTCGCCCGCGTCCCGACTCTATGATCGGATCCCGACCGGATGACCGGATAACCGGATGACCGGATTCGGGGCTGGGTGGCCCGGGCCGCTCCGGATGATCGACTGCATGGTCCGTCAGATGATCGACTGGATGGTGAGGTCGTCGACATGAAGATCCATCAGGCGCCGCCCCGCCCGGCCGTCCCGCCGCGCCGGGTGGAGCTACTGATCGGTGACGGAGCCGGGCCCACCGGCCGGCGGCCGGCGGCGGCCCGGGCCGTGACCCGTTCGACGAATCCGGCTCACCTCGACGAGGTGGTCGCCGAGGTGAGCCTCGCCGGCCCCGCCGACCTGCTGGACGCCTGCGCCGCCGCGCGGGCGGCGGCACCGGGCTGGGCGGACGTGCCCGCGCCGGTCCGCGGCAGCGTCATCGCGAACCTTGGGCACCTCGTCGAGGCCAACGCCGAGGCGCTGGCCCGGCTGGTGACGCGCGAGGTCGGCAAGCCGCTGGCCGAGGCCCGCGGCGAGGTGCAGGAGGTCGTCGACACCTGCCGTTTCTTCCTCGGGGAGGGCCGGCGCCTCTACGGCGAGACCGTGCCGTCGGAGATGCCGGACAAACAGCTGTTCACCTTCCGGGAACCGGTCGGCGTCATGGTGGTGATCACCGCCGGGAACTTCCCGGTGGCGGTGCCGTCCTGGTACATCGTGCCGGCGCTGCTGTGCGGCAACACCGTCGTGTGGAAGCCGGCGGTCTACGCGGCCGCGTGCGCGCAGGCGTTCACCGAGCTGATCCTGCGTGCCGGGGTGCCCCACGGCGCGGTCGGGCTCGTGCCGGCCGAGGGCGTGGAGACGTTCACCGGCCTGGAGCGCGCCCTGGACGCCGGGCTCGTCGACAAGGTCGGCTTCACCGGGTCGACCGAGGTCGGGCGGATGATCGGCGAACTGTGCGGCCGGCACCTGCAGACCCCCTGCCTGGAGCTGGGCGGGAAGAACCCGATGGTCGTCGCGCCCGACGCCGACCTCGACGCGGCGGCCGCCGGCGCGGTGTTCTCCGGGTTCGCCACCGCCGGGCAGCGGTGCACCTCGCTGGGGACGGCGATCGTGCACGAGTCCGTGCACGGGGAGTTCCTGCGCCGGCTGGTGGCCGCGGTCGAGGACGCGCGCATCGGCGACCCGGTCACCGACGTCCTGTACGGGCCCCTGCTCGACCTGCGGTTCGCCGCCGGTTTCGAGCACACCCTCGGCCTGATCCGTGACCATCACCGGGTCGCGGGCTCCTCGGCGGTCGGGCGGGTGGACGCGGCCCGGCCGCGCCGCGGCTTCGTGGGCGACCCCGGTGACGGGCTGTACTACCACCCGGTGATCCTCGACGGTGTCCGGCCCGACGACGAGGTGTTCCGGGAGGAGACGTTCGGCCCGGTCATCGGGGTGACGACCTACCGGGACCTCGACGAGGCGGTGCGGCTCGCGAACGCTCCCGGCTACGGCCTGTCCTCGTCGATCTACACGAACGACCCGCGGACGGTCTTCCGGTTCCGCCGGGGGATCGGTGCCGGCATGGTCAGCGTGAACAACTCGACGTCCGGCGCCGAGGCGCACCTGCCCTTCGGGGGCAACGGCCGCTCCGGCAACGGCTCCCGCCAGTCCGGCCGCTGGGTGCTCGACCAGGTCACCCGTTGGCAGGCGGTCAACTGGGACTATTCCGGCCACCTGCAGAAGGCCCAGCTGGACACCGCCGTCCCCGCCGCCGACCTCACCTTCCGTCTGCCGCCCGGTTAAGCCGTCGGTCGGCCTGCCCTCCGTCCGCGCAGCCTCCCACCAGCCGGCCGGCCGACGGCGTGGGCGGCCGGCGGCGTGGGCGGCGAGGCGCTGGTCCGTGCGGTCAGCGTGCCCAGCGGGGGAGCAGCACGGTGAGGTCGAGGTCGACCGGGAACGGTTCGGTGACGGTGAGCCGCTGCCCGCTGCCGGTCGCCACGTAGGCGCCGGCGGGGCCGGGCCGGTAGGTCGTCACACGGGGTGGTACCGGCTCGATCCGCCAGTAGTGCGGGATGCCGAACTGGGCGTAGAGCGCGGGTTTGGTGGTGCGGTCCTCGACATGGTTGCCGGGTGACTCGATCTCGATCGCGACAACGACCTCGGCGGGGGAGAACCAGTGCCGGGCGGGCTCGTCGCTGCGTATCACCATCAGGTCGGGGACGCGGGTGAGCTGCCGGCCGAACCGGATGTCCACGGCCATCGCCAGCGCGAACGGCTCCGGCGTGATGTCCTCGAGCGCGGCGAAGAGCCGGGCGCCCAGCGCCTGGTGCAGGTTGGAGGGGGAAGGCGACACGCTGAGAGCTCCGTCGGTCAGTTCGTACCGATGGTTGCTGACCGGCAGCTCGTCGAGGTCGTCGGTGGTCCAGCCACCCGGAGGAATCGCGATCAGCGGCTCGCTCATCGGTGCGTCCTCCCATCCGTTCCGGTGATTCGACTCTACCCGTGGCGGGTTCGGTCATCTATGGCGAGTTCACAGTGTGTGAAGAACGTGTATCGCTCACGCGGCACCCCCGTGCATGATTATTCTCACTCAAGGCCCATGTATCATCCTGGATACTGGTTCGATGTCTTTTGTAACCCACTGTCGGCGGGATGTCGACATGTCTGTTGTGTCACTATGTCTGTCGCGTCACCATGGTCGGCCGGTTCCACATGTTGGTCACGGCCCGGGAGGGGAGCACTGCCAATGGCCGAGCACGATGAAGTGGTTCAGTCGGAGTCGCCGTGGCCGAGCCAGCGGGCGCCCGAAGAGGACGTCAATGACGGCCCGGACGCCGCGGCCGAGCCGTGGCTGATCCCCCGTTCGGTCGCGAACCCCACTCGCCTGCGGCTCGGAGTACCGCGGCAGTCGGACGCGGTCAGCGTCTCCAGCGGCGCCTGAGCCCGCGGTGACTCCTGACGCCTGACGGCGCGGGAGGTGCGTGTCCGGCGGATCGTCTGGTTCCGGCGGGTTGCTCTGGTCCTGTCGTCTGATCTGGCCCGGGCCTGTCCGCCGCGGGACGACCGGCCCGTCATCACGCAGGACCAGATAGTTCTACGCAGGTCGTACCAGACAGGGTCGTACCAGGCAGCCAGGTACGAAGGCAGGCAGTCGTACGACACGTCAGGCTGTACGACATGGCGCGGGCCGTGGCACCGACCTGTTCGGTGCCACGGCCCGCGCCGTTGTCCGGGCAGTAGATGTCGTTATTCGGTGGATGTCGGGCCCTGCGGCCCGGCGGGCCGGCGTCCTGCCCGGCGGGGCTGGTCGGCGCCGCGATGGGGCGAGTTGCCGCGGGTGGCGGGCGCACCCCACTGCTGCCTGTCCGCGCCCCGGCGTGGGCCGGAGCCTGACGAGCGCGCCTGTGCCGGCACCCGGATCCCGGACGGCTGCCGGGCAGCGGCCGAGTGCGGTGGCGTGCTGCGCGGCTGCGGGGGGATCCGGGGGGCGGGCGGCCCGGCGAGGCGCGCCACCACCTCGTCGTCGGCGTCCGCCGGTTCGGGCTGGGCGTCGCTGCCGGCGGCGCGCAGGAGCGCGCGCACCAGCCCGCGCTCCTCGGGGAGCGAGACAAGCACGTCGGCGCCATGAGCCCCCGCCCGCGCGGTACGGCCGCCACGGTGCTGGTAGGTCTTGGGGTCGCTCGGCAGCCCCGCGTGCACGACGATGTCGACCCCGTCGACGTGGATGCCGCGGGCGGCCACGTCCGTGGCGACGAGAACACGGTGCGTGCCTTCGGAGAACCCGGCGAGCGCGCGGCTGCGGGCGTTCTGCGCCATGCCGCCGTGCAGCGGCTGGGCCGGCACCCCGGAGCGGGTGAGCTGTTCGGCGAGCCGGTCGGCGCCGCGCTGGGTGCGGGCGAACACCAGGGTCCGCCCGGAGCCGCCGGCCAGGGCGGTCACCAGCCGGGTGTGGGCGGCGGGGTCGGCGGCCTCAAGCGCGTGCCGGGACAGGGTGGAGACCTGCGCGGTCTCCGAGTCGATGGCGACGAGCACCGGCTCGGGCAGGTACTGGCGGACGAGCACCTCCACCTCACGGTCGAGGGTCGCGGAGAACAGCAGCCGCTGGCCGCCGGCGGGGGTGGCGTCCAGCAGCGCCCGCACAGCCGGCAGGAAGCCGAGGTCGCACATGTAGTCGGCCTCGTCCAACACGGTGATCGCGATCTCTTCGAGGGAGCAGGCGCCGCGTTCGATCAGGTCGGTGAGGCGGCCGGGGGTGGCGATGACGATATGCACGCCGCGCCGCAGCGAACTGATCTGCCGGGAGATCGACGTCCCGCCGTACACCGCGCGCAGGCGCAGGCCCAGCGGCCGGGACAGCGGGTCGAGGGCGTCGTGGACCTGCTGGGCGAGCTCCCTGGTGGGGACGAGGATCAGCCCGCGGGGGCGGCCCGGGGCGACCGCGCGGTTCTTCGCCAGCTCGGCGAGCATCGGCAGGCCGAACCCGAGGGTCTTGCCGGAGCCGGTGCTCGCCCGGCCGAGCATGTTCTCCCCGGCGAGGACGTCAGGCAGGGTCGCGGCCTGCACCGGGAACGGGGCGGTGATCCCCTGCCGGGCGAGAGCGGAGACAAGGGCGGCGGGCAGGCCCGCGTCCGCGAAGGAACTGGCCGGTGGCCGCGGCTCGCGGGTCGGCAGCGGTGGCCGCGCGGGTGCGGCGAACCGGTTCGGTCCGTTCTGCTTGCCACCTGAGCGGGGGCCGCCGCGGCCGCGATGGGCGGCGCCTCGAGCGGGCCGGGGGCGGCGGCGGGCAGGGGAGGGCTGAGTGTCACCGTGCTGAGACAGGGTTCTTCCGTCCGTCGTTGTCGAGGTCGCCGGGGGAACCACGGCGATCGTGTGGCAGCAGTCGTGTGTCCGCTTCGGGCCGCGTCACCAGAGCATGAGCGGGTGCACCCGCTACCAGGGTGCACGCCGACCTGCTGTCACACGGACCTCTGACGTGTGGCTGGATAACCACATGTCATGGACGGCTCGTAGCCGCCAGCGGTCTCAGGGTACACCGATCACGACCGCCGGTGCTAAGGGCGGCGCGCCCACCAGGGGTGAGACGTCGCGCACCCCGGTGTGGCGGGGGGACGGCGCCGTGCGTCACGGTCACCGTGGGCCGGCAGCGGCAGCGGGCAGGCGCGGGCCGGCTGCCGTGGCCGGTCACAGGGAGTCGCTGGTAGCGGGCTGGTGGAGGGGCCGCGGGAAGGGCAGCCGGGAGGTGGGAGGGAGGGCGGGAGGGCGACGAGGGCCACCGCGGGGGACGTCAAAGCAGCAGCTCGGTCAGCAGGTGGATGACCAGGCCGGCGAGCGCCCCCACCACCGTGCCGTTGATGCGGATGTACTGCAGGTCACGGCCCACGTGCAGCTCGACCTTGACCGCGGTCTCGGTCGGCTCCCAGTTCGCGACCGTATCGGAGATCACCGTGGAGATGTCGGAGCGGTACCGCCGGACGAGCCACGCGACGGCCTCGGTGGCGGCGGTGTCGACACCCGCCCGCAGGTGGGGGTCGGTGACCAGCCGCCCGCCGAGCGCCTGCAGCTCGTCGGTGATCCTGGTCCGCAGCGCGCTGTCGGGATCGCCGGCGACGTCGGTCAGGATGGACCGGGTGGCGTTCCACATCGCCGCGGCCGCCTGGTGGATCTCGGGATGGTCGCGGACGCGCTCCTTGAGCTTCTCCACCCGTTCGGCGGTGTCCGGGTCGGTGCGCAGCTGCTCGCCGAACCGGGCGAGGAAGTCGTCCAGGGCCCTGCGCAGCAGGTGCTCGGGATTGGCGCGGACCTCGGCGGCGAACCGCAGCGCCTCCTCGTACGCGCGGGCGGCGATCACATCGTCCAGGAACCTCGGCGACCACGACGGCGCCTGGTCGGCGACGATCCGCATCACCGTGTCGGGGTTGTTGCGCAGCCAGGTCTCCGCCTGGACGGCGATCACGTCGACGAGCCGGTGGTGCAGGCCGCCGGCGGCGATCCGGCCGAGCGCCGTGCCCGCGGCCGGCGCCCAGGGACGGTCCATCACCCTGGCGAGGATGGTTTTCTCCATCACCTCCAGCGTCACCTCGTCCCGGATGTTCGAGACCGCCTCGACCAGCCGGCTGGACGCCTCCGCGGTGATCCTCTCGGCGTTGCCGCGCTCGCTGAGCCAGGTGCCGATCTGGACGGCCGCGCCCATGCTCGCGACCTTCTCCCGGATCACCGCGTCGGCCAGGAAGTTCTCGGAGACGAACCGCTCCAGGCTGCGGCCGAGGTCGTCCTTGCGGTTGGGGATGATCGCCGTGTGGGGGATGGGCAGGCCCAGCGGCCGGCGGAACAGCGCGGTCACCGCGAACCAGTCGGCGAGCGCTCCCACCGCGCCCGCCTCCGCCGCGGCCCGGACATAGCCCGCCCAGCCCGGCCCACCACCGGACTCCCAGCGCCAGAACACGACATAGACGACCACCACGAAGACCAGCAGGCCGGTCGCGATCGTCCGCATCCGGCGCAGCCCCCGCTGCAGCTCCGTGTCGCTGACCTGGCCGTCGCGGCCGGGCCCACCACCGCCGCGGCCGGCGGCGGCGCGAGGCCGGCCGGGATGTTGCCCGGGTGGCGCGTCCTCAGGCTGTGCTGTGTTGTCCGGCTGTGCTGTGTTGTCCGGCTGCGCCGGGGGTGGCGTCGTGGGCATCGTCCTCCACCCAGAGGTGTGTCGCGCCGATGGGAACCGGCGTTGGTCGAATGATCCCGGTCATGACCGCGCGGTTCCGGGCTGTCGGGGCGGCCGGGGCTGGTGATCGTGACCACCTGCCCACAGCGCGGCCGGCGGCCCCGGCCGTCGCCGCAGCGACCAGCCCAGAACGGCGAGGACGCCCAGCAGGGCACAGTAGGCACCGATCACCCGCCGCGGGTTCCCGTAAGCGGTCGCGAGCAGTTCTACCCCGAAGCCGGCGCCGACGACAGCCGCGACGACGGCGACAGCGATGACAGCGACGACGGCCGCCCTCGGCACGGGAGGCGGCAGCGGGCTCGATCCGGGGCCCGGCGCGACGCGGCCGCGGCGGGTGAGGGCCTTCAGGGCATGCCCGGCCGCGGGCGCGGCAAGCACGCCGATGATCGTGATGCCGGTGAGGAGGCCGACCGGGCCCGTCCGATGGGGGGTGACGACGAACCAGCTCCCGGCGGTGAAGACGATCAGGGATATCCGTGGCCTCGGTGCGCTGACCAGGATCGGCGCGAGCAGAAGCAGCAGGTAATGGCTCCATACGATGGGCGAGGCCACGAGCGCGGCGGCGAGCGTGCCAGCGAAGAGTATCCGCTCGTTCCCGCCGTGTCGTGGACGCGGCCAGCCGCCGGCCAGCACGGCCACGGCGGCCACGGCGGCCACGGCGGCCACGCGTGCGCACCAGGTGGCCACGCCCATGCCGAGACCGGTGTTGACCAGCAGGCCGGTGAGGCTGAGCCCCAGCGGCGCCTCCTCGCGGGCGAGCACCCCCAGCATCCCCAGGTAGGTGCGGGTGTCCACCGGGCTGGTCAGCTCCGTGACGGCCAGCAGCGCCCCGAGGCAGACAGCCGCCACCGCGCCCGCCTTCGTCCGGCGGGCCAGCACCAGCCACAGCCACACCGGTGCCAGGAACAGCTTGGCGTAGATGACACCGGCCGCAAGCACACCGGCGGTGACCGGACGGTCGCGAAAGCGCCACAGCGCGGCGAGGCCGAGGAACAGGACGGCGTTGAGCGTGCCCATCTGCAGGCCGGTGAGAGCACAGGAGGACATCAGCACCAGCGCGTACGCACGCCGGCCGCGGACGCCGAGCAGCCGGGCGCCGAGGAACAGCGCGCCCACCGACAGCGCGATGAAAACGGTCGCGCCGTTTTCGCCCAGCCACGACAGCGGGACGAAGGCGAAGGCGACGAGGTAGGGATACACATAGGCGAAGCCCGAGTAGACCTCGGGGGTTCCGGGAGACGGGTAGGGGCCGCGCCCGCCCCCGACGGCCGCGCCCGCGCGCAGGAACACGTCGACGTCATAGTGGGGGAGCGGGGCGATGTAGACCGTCCACAGCACCGCGACCAGCACGGCGAGTGGCGCTGCCCGGATCAGGGCCGGCCACGGCCGGGCGCGCCCGCCACCGACGGCGCCACTGGCGGCACCACCGACGGCGCCACCGATGGTGGCGGGAGCGGCACCGAGGGCGCTGGCGGCAGGCGCGCCGGCCCGGCCGCTGGTGCCGTGCGTCGCCGCCGGCCGGGCCGGCTGTCGGGGCGTACCTGTGAAAGCCGTCAACACGCACGCTCCGCCAACGCCGTACTCGTTTCGCCACCCGTCTCGCCGGCGGTCGGGCGACGCCGGCAGCCGGGCCGCGCCGGCGACGTCGGCGCGGCCGGCCCGTCCCCCGCGCGCTCCATCCCACCGGCCGTCGTGTTACCGGCCGTCGTGTCACCATGCTGACGCGTCCTGTCATGTCGAGGTGGCCCGCCGTATCGATGTAACACATCGCATCGGTACGGCACTGGTCGACGGCGCGGCACGTGTCCATCATGGCCTGTCGCACGCTGACGGCACGTCTCCCCGCCGCGCCGCGGGGAGCGGTCGGCCAGGCGGTGGGGCGCCAGCCGGTCGAGCGGGAGCCGGTCGTGGACGGGTGTCAGCCGGCCGGCGTCCGGGCGCGGCTCGCGGGGCCGTGCGCATCGCCAGGGCTGCGGACGTCGGCGGCGAGCAGGCACAGGTCATCCTCCCGGCCGCTGGGGCCGGCGACCTCTGTCAGCAGCCGGTCGCAGAACGCGTCCAGGCGGAGAGCGTCGGACTGTGCCGCGACCGCTGACAGGACGGCGAGCCGGTCGGTGATGGAGACGTCCCGGCGCTCCACCAGACCGTCGCTGTAGAGCAGCAGCCGGGCCCGGACCGGCAGCGTGACGGTGTCCTGCCGGTAGGCGAGGTTGTCCACGGCACCGAGGATCGGGCCGTGGACGACCTCCAGGAAGGCCGGGCGGCCACCGTCGAGGAGCAGCGGCGGCGGGTGGCCCGCGCACGACCAGGTCAGCGTTTTCCCGGCCATGTCGAGGCAGGCGACCACCGCGGTGGCATAGACCGCCGAGTCGCTGGCGGCGAGGTTGGACGACAGCTGGCTGGTGATCCTGGCGGGGGGATGGCTGAGCAGCGCGTAGGCGCGCGCCGCGTGCCGCAGTTCGGCCATGACCGTGGCCGCCCGCAGCCCGTGGCCGCCGACGTCCCCCACGATCAGGGTGAGCTCGCCGGTCGGGAGCACCAGCGCGTCGTACCAGTCACCGCCGACGTCGACGTCCCGGCCGGCGGGCAGGTAGCGGGCGGCCAGTTCCACGCCGGCCAGCTCCGGCAGGCGCTGGGGGAGGATCGCCCGTTGGAACGCTTCTGATACCGACAGTTGTTTCTCGTACAGGCGTACCCGTTCGAGGGCGTGCGCGCAGTGCCCGGCGAGCGTGGTCAGGAAGGCCCGCTCGTCGGGGTCGAAGAGCCGTTCGCTCTCCCAGAGCAGCACGATCACCCCGATCGGCCGCCCGGAGACGATCAGCGGGATGTGGGCTATCCACGCGGCGGCGGCCGCCTCGAGCAGGGGCCTGGCGTGCGGATAGTCGGCCAGGTGCTCCGCCCGGGAGTCGAAGCGGGCCCGGGCCGTGCGCAGGACGTCCGGGGTGGCCGCGGTTCCCCGCCCGGAGATCAGTTCCAGGAGCCGGCTGACCCGCTGGGACTGGACGGTCGGGGTGACCACCCGTACCCGTCCCTCGTCGCCGACCATCATGATGATGGCGCAGTCCGCGCCGAGGTCGTCCCAGGCCGATCGGACGATCACGTCCGCGACGTCCGGGACGGTCAGGGCCTGGCCGAGCGCGGCGGTCACGTCGAACAGCTGGCGGGCGCGGCTGAGTGCCGACGACAACGACGTGATCAGTGCCGCGCGGTGCGCCTCCGCGCGGTGGCGCTCGTCGACGTTGCGGAAATAGGCGGTTATCCCCTCCGGGGAGGGGAACAGCCGGACCTCGAAATGCCCGCCGAAGGCCGCGTAGTCGGCCTCGGACTCCACCGGCAGCTGGGTGTCCAGCGCCTGCAGGTACAGCTTCTCGAACGCTGGCCCCATGAGCGACGGCGCAAGATTCCACAACTGTTCGCCCACCAGCTCGCAGGTATCACAACCGAGCAGTCGGCTCATGACCGTGTTGACGAACACGAACCGGCTGTCGTCATCGAACACCACTACGCCGTCACTGACCTGTTGCAGAGCACGTCCAGCCTGCTCGCGGCCGACGCGCAGCGCGGTGGCGCCGGTACAGATCCCGGCCACGCGCACCACCCTGCCGGCGTCGTCGCCGACTATCCCGCCACGGACCTGGAGCCAGACGGGCGCACCGTCGGGGCGCACGACCCGGAACTCCTCGAGAAAGGGCTCGCCGGTCGCCAGCACCTCGTCCATCCGGGTCCGCAGGAGCGGCACGTCGCTCGGGTGCACACAGGAGAAGAAGGCCTCGACCGGCCCGGTGAAGGATCCCAGCTCGACACCGTGCAGGTTGGCAGCGCGCTGATCCCAGCGCAGCCGGTCGGCAGCGACGTCCCACTCCCAGATGCCCACGCCGGCCCTGTCCAGCGCGAGCAGCGCGTGTGCCGGCAGACCGTTCGCATGTCGGTGAAGCCGGGGTCTGTCGTCACCACCCGATCCCACGTCACGCTCCCCACTGGCTGTCGGCGTTCCCGTCTGCCGGCGTCGCTGGCCCGGGACACACCCTGAATGACCGGCGGCGGCAGCTCAGGTGGGGGGAGCTGATGGATCGCGACTGGTCCGTGGGGTCTTACGGGTAGGCATCGGCCCGGCTCGACAAGTCAACCACGAGGCATCGTGCCTCGTTGCCCGATAGGACAGAACAGTCCATTATCTCGCCGGATTACCGCCGGCGGCGATCACGGTCATGTGGGCATGCTCACGGCTGGCCGGCGTCCCGCCGGCCGTGGATCACCGGCAGGTCACCGCTCGCGGATGCCGACGCGGTCGTGCAGGGCGCGCAGGGGGCGGGGCGCCCACCAGTTCCAGTCGCCGGCAAGGCGCATGAACGCCGGGACGAGGACGGGGCGGACGATCAGGGCGTCGAGGAGGATGGCGAGCCCGGTGCCGAGGCCGAAGAACTTGATGAACGACACCCCCGAGACCAGGGTCGAGAAGAAGGACACGGCGAGGATGAACGCGGCGGCGCTGATGATCCGTCCACTGCGGGACAGGCCGATGATGACGGCCTGCCGCAGCGTGGTGCCGTTGTCGTGCTGTTCACGGATACGGGCCAGGACGAAGACGGCGTAGTCCATGGACAGCCCGTAGGTGATGCAGAACAGCAGGACGGGGATGGCGACCGGGAGGGGGGCGGGGGTGATGCCGAGCGGGCCGGCGAGATGGCCGTCCTGGAAGATCCAGACCATGCTGCCGAAGACGGCGCTCAGGCTGAGCAGGTTGAACACGAGGGCTTTGAGCGGGAGGACGACGCTGCCGGTGAGCAGGAACAGCACGGTGAAGGTGATGACGGCGATGAGGACGAGGGCCAGCGGGAGATGGCGGCCGATGGAGCCGGTGATGTCGAGGAGCTGGGCCGCCTGGCCGGTGACGAGAACCCGGTGGTGCTGGGGGACGGGGGTGGCGCGCACGGCGTGGGCGAGCCGGGCACCGGCGGGGGAGTAGGGCTCGGTGCGGCTGAGGACGGAGAACCAGGTGGCGGTGCCGTCCGTGAAGCGGGCGGCGGTGGCCGGGGTGGCCGGGGTGCTCAGGGTGCCGGCGGTGTAGGAGCCGGCGACGCTGTCGACGCGGTCGACACCCGGGATGGCGGACAGCCGGCCGGCGTAGCCGGCGGCGTCGGTGACGGCGGCGGCGCCGGTGCTCCAGCTGGTGGAGACGACGGCGAGAGCGCCGGTGGCGGGAGCGGCGAAGTCGGTACGCAGCCGGTCCGCGGTCTGGCGGCTTTCGGCGCTGGTGGGCAGCACGCGGTCATCGGGGACGCCGAAGGCGACGTGCAGGAAGGGCGCGCCGAGCAGGAGCAGGACGGCGAGGGTGGGGATGGCGGTGCGGGCGGGGTACCGCCAGGCCACGGCGGCGACCCGGCCGACCGCGCTCAGGCCCCTCGCCCGCCTCGCCCGCCTCGGGCGGCGCCGCCGGGGCAGCGGCCAGCGTTCGATCCGGCCCCGCAGCAGGAACAGCAGAGCCGGTAGGACGATCAGCGCCCCGACCAGGGTGATCGCCACGACCGCGACGCCGGCGAAGGCGAACGACCGCAGGAAGTACTGCGGGAAGACCAGCAGGCAGCACAGGGCCGCGGCGACGGTGGCGGCGCTGAACACGATCGTCCGGCCGGCGGTGCGCATGGTCGCGTCCAGGGCGGCGACGGTGCCGTAGCTGCGTCTGCGTTCCTCGCGGTAGCGGGAGATGAACAGCAGACAGTAGTCGATGGCGAGCCCGAGCCCGAGCGCGGTGGTGAGGTTGACCGCGAACACCGAGACCTCGGTGAGGGTGGCCAGGACCGCGAGCGCGCCGAGCGTCCCGATGATCGACAGAATGCCGATGACCAGTGGGATGCCCGCCGCGACCACGGTGCCGAAAACCACCAGCAGCAGGGCGAGGGTGACCGGGACGGCGATGGACTCGGCTCTGGCCAGATCCTTGGTGACCTGTGTGTTGATGTCGTTGTTGATCTGGGTGAGCCCGCCGAGGGAGACGGTGACGCCGGCGGCGTGGCCATCCGCCCGGGTGAGCAGGTCGTGCAGCCGTCCGGTGTGCTCGGCGCTTTCGTCCTGGTCACCGTCGACGTGGGCGACGATCAGGCCGGCGTCACCGGAGCGGCCGCGCAGTTCGGCCACGGGCGTCTCCCAGTAGGAGGCGACCACCAGCAGGCCCGGCTCGCGCCGCAGCATGGCGGTGACGTCCTGTCCCTTCGCCCGGACCGCCGGCGTCTCGACACCGGCGCTGGAGCCGATCAGGACGACCAGGTTCGGGTCGGCCGAGCCGAACCTGTCCAGGAGGACCTGCGTGCCGCGGACCGAGTCCGAGCCCGGATCGTCGAAGCCGCCGGTCTTGAGCTGGCTGACCGCCCCGACGCCGACGATGGCGGCGAGGACCGTGAGCGCCGTCGTGACGAGCAGGACCATGCGGGGACGGGTCACGATGACGCGCAGCAGCCGGCTGCGTATCCGTGGGCGTACCCGCGGGTGGACGGCGGGGCCGTGCCCCACGCCGCGGGGCATGGGGACACGGGGCCGGTGCCGTCCGGTGGCGTGAGGCCGGTGGAGCCGGGACTCCGGCGGTGGCGATGTCTTCATCGCGGCGAACCGTCCTTCCGGCCAGGGCGGAGCGTGTCCTCGTCCCGGCCGGCCGCGGCCGTGCCGCCCGCCAGGCCGCCCGGCGCACTGTTCGGCGTCCTGCCCGGCGCACTGCCCGGCGTCCTGCCCGGCACGATGTCGCCGGGGTGGGGAATCCGGCCGGTACCGGCGTCACGCGGGTGCTTCCGGCTGTTCCGGTGGTGCCGGCTCCCGAGCGGGGAACGGCTCCGCACGGTGTCGTCGGACCGCTCTCCCGGCTTTCGCGGCGGGCAGCGGAAAAGATCTCTGCCGGCCGCTTCCGGAAAACAGGAGGCAAGCTCGACGATCGCGACTTCGTTCACCAGGATTTTCCCCGACCATTGGTTTCTGCTGAGTGCTCGCGCCGATGGTAGGGCAAAACATCGGCGTGACGTCGGTGCGGACCTCACCGTCGATTCGTCGCCATCGCCCACGCCGGTGGGCAGCGGCCGTTTTTCGGTACCGGGTGCTGCTACCCGTCCAGATATGGGCAAACTATTCATATCAGTTGTGCGATTTGTCTCCGATGCTGTCCCGAAGATTCCGCTGGCGGGCTTCCGGCCTGTTCGGCCGTGATCGTGTCACGGCCGTGGCCCGGCCGTTGGCCGTTCGGCGGACGGGATTCGTACCGGCTCCGGATCCGATGCCCCACAAGGTGGTCCGGTGTGTTCTACCGGACACCGGTCACGGGTGTTTGTGGCCGCCCGGTATGGTTGGTGGCCGAAGCACCGAAAAGGCCGGCGGCGAACGGATCACGTTCCTCCGCGCCCAGGGATTCGGGAGGCCCGGCCTTCCGGTCATACGAGGAGGGATCATGACGACCCGGTCCACCCTCACGGCTGGCGGATCCGGGCGGCAGCTTGCGACGGTCTTTCTGCTGATGCTCGTCGTCGGGGCTGTTCTCGGCGGGACAGCCAGCTATCTGACCACGGAAAGCGTTCAGAACGGCAATTCGAATGACATCGCCCTCGATGCCGCCCCTGAATCACCGCCAAGCACGACGGCGCGGGTGCCGGCAGCCCCTGCCGGCGGAGGCGTCGTCCCGGTCGCCGGTGCGTCCCCGAACAGCGCGCCGGCCGCCCCGGCCGTCCCGGCCCCGTCGGCCGCCAGTACGCCGGGCTCGGGCGCACCGCCCGATGGCCAGCCCGCGGACCAGGGCATTGCCGCTGCCGTTGGCAGCCGTTCGACCGGTGGCCCAGAGGCGCCGGGGCCCGCCTCGGAGTCCCCGACGCCCGTTCCCGCGAGGCGGCAGCCGACGCCGGGCCCGGCGACCACCGCGCCCGAGCCGGCCAGCACCACCATGGCGCCCCGCCCGGTGCCGTCGCCCGCGGCACCGACGTCGGCCCCTCCGGCGGCCGGCCGGTGACATGTTCTGACGGTCCGGGGCTGTTCCCGCCGGTCCGGAATCATTCCCGGCGGCCGGCGGCCGGGGCCGTTCGATATCGTCCAGATTTTCTGGCGAAGTAAAATCGTAAACAAAAGCGATGTGACGACGACCGGACCAGGCCGATACCCCGACCGGTCGGGCAGACAGCCCGGATATGCCGTGCCGGCGTCGGCACGCGGTATGCTGCGGCTCGCGGCCGGGCTGCCGCATCCGTCGCCGCATCCGGCAGAGGGGCACAGATTTTCTTGGAGCACGTCGACGGCAGCTGCCTGGGCGAGCCGGACGGGAATGTCCGCGACATGCCGACGGCCCGGGCCGCCGGTCCCGCGGCGGCCGGCGGGGCAGCCGCCGATGGCGGGCCTCACGGGTTTCACGAGCTCTTCGGCCCCGGCGCCCGCCCGGCCCTCGGCCGGGCGGGCGGGACGCCCGGGAACGGCCTTTTTCCGGGAACAACGTGAGATATGACGGAACGCCCCCGCCGGTTTACCGCAGATGTGCCGCCGCTTCTTCTCGTCGGCCTGGGCAGCGGTGTTCTGCTGCTCGTTGTCCTTGCTTTTGCCGAGTCGCTGGACCTGCTTGCGTTCGCCGCGGTCCTGAGCTATCTGGCAATCTACCTGTTTTCGTTCGTTCTGCTGCGCCCGCATCCGGAGCGCTCCGTGGAGCCGGCGCCGACCAGCACCCGCCAGCGGTCCGCCGACAATCATGACCAGCCGTCCTGAGGAGCGCCCAGGGCGCCTGGCCATGGTATGTGTCCGGCTGGCAGCACTGAACCGGTTGACCGGGTCAGGCCGTCTCGTTGGCCAGTCGCACGAGCGCTCCACCGGCGCGCATGAGGTCCGCCAGGTCCTGCTGATCCAGTTGTCGCAGCCGCCGGAAATACCAGCCGTCGACGATGTCGCGTGAACGGGCGACCGCGGTGAGGCCTTCGGCGGAGATCCGCACGATGAACTGCCGGCCGTCGTACTCGTCGTGTTCCCTGATCACCAGGCCGCGTTCGGTAAGGGCCGCCAGCGCCCGGGTCATCGATGGTTTGCGCACGCCTTCCAGATGCGCGAGCTGCGTTGGGGTCAGCGGGCCCAGCCGCTGCAGTGCGGACAGGGCCGATATCAGGCTGACCGGCAGCGCCTGCGGATCTCGTTGTCGTTCGGCCCGCTGCGCGCGCGCAAGCCTGGTTATCGACGTTCGCAGCGCGGTCACGAATGCCGGGTCGATACGGCTGTTCTCGTCGTTCTCGGGCAGGCCTGAATCCTCGTTGGCGGCCGGGGGCCGCCGGCGTCCCACGGATGGCGGACTGTTGGTCGACTGCACGGGCACGGTCATTGCCCCATGGTAACGACGGTCCCGTCCGCCGGCGGCCCGAGCGCGCCTCCCGGCGGAACGGCCGTGACATTCCCGGATCCGGGATTTTTCGTGCCGACGGTGCCCCGGATCGTGGCAGCAGGCCAGGCGATATGGCGACAGCGGTATGCAGCGAAGATTCCATGGCTGCTGGTTGCCGTGAACCACTGGAATTCATCGGTATCCGTCGGTAGCGGTGCTCTTCACCGGACCGCGTATGGTCCGGTCACCACCGTTCCAGCAGCCGGGCCGATGACCGGGACGGCCCGGGGCGCCTTCTCGGCCGCTGCCGGTCCACGGAGTGCGCCGGTCCACGGAGTGCGCCGGATCACGGAGTGTGCTGGATCACGGAGTACCGCCGTGATCCGCGGTGGGCAGGGTCCGCCGCCGGTCGTGGCGGTCCCGGACCCGCTGGTAGATCTCCAGGGAGAGGCTGAGCACGAGGCGCCCCTCGTGGGCCGAGCGGCGGAACGTGTCGGACTGGATGCCGAAAAGGCGGGCGGCCCGTTCCCGTCTCTGGTCGAGGGTCAGGCCGAGGGTGCCCGGCCACAGGCACAGCATGATTCCGATTGCTTCGCTGTGCGGCTGTTCCATGGCGGCGACGGCGGCGGTGAGCATCCGGTGGGCGCGCAGCGCCCGGTCGTGGATGGCCTGCCGGGGCATGCCCGCCTCGGCGGGCCAGACCAGGTCGACGAATTCCGGGGTGTACGTGATCAGCTCGGTGGGACGGCCGCCGCGACGGAGCATCCGGATGAGCTGGTTGTGAATTTGTTGTGCTGTTGATGTTTCCATCGTGTGATTTTGTCGTTCCTTTCCGCGTGGCTGGTCTGGCACCCACCAGTTTTCTGTACCAGCTCGCCACGCGGCAGGAGTTCGGAAGGACTGCGCCGGTCTCCCGGCTACCAGTTTGATGCCATTCTCGTGTCGGTTTCCGCCCAGACGATCGGCTTGGGATCCGCCAGACGCAGGCGCTGCATTCTGCCACGGCGCTGATGTTCACTGTTCGGTGACGGGCGAATCCCGCCCCAGCGGATGTCACCGGTGACACCGTCGAGTGGTGCTGTCGAGCTGGGCATCGCTCGTCATGGCAGCCGCCTCGAACGGGAAACGGTCCCAGGAAGTGATCTCAGGCAGCGATCTGAAGGGCTGGCGATGACAAACCGTGACGATGCCAGATCCGGGTGCTCGCGGCGGCGGGGCAGGCCCATCCGCGCTGTGGACGCTGCGGACACGGTGGATACCGCAGACGCCGCACCCTGGCCGGAAGGAGCCGACATGACAGCCGTACCGCCGCCGCGGCAGCCGGCGCGGCGACTGCCCCGTGGGCCCGCGGCGGAATCGACGCCGTCGCTGTACGCGGTGGTCCTCTTCGACGGGAACGACCGGTCCGCTGTCACAGAGGTGGTGATTCTTTTTGAAAGCGTTGCCGCTGCCGACGGTTATGCGGCGGAACGCGGCTGGGGCGACTACGCCGTCGGCGCCGTCCGTTTCCACCTTCCGCCGCTGGTTCGCAGTGTCCGGTGGGTGGCGTGAAAAATCCGGTGGACCAGTCGTGTCGGTGATCAACAGGCACGACTGGTGTGAAACGGGCCCGCGCTGGCAGGCTCACGCCGACAAATCTACCCGGGGGTGCGGCAGGCGGAGATGAACTGGGTCAACGCCTCCACCCGGTCCGACGGCGCGTCGACAGCGCGCCTGATGACCCGGATCAGATGTTCGTAGGAGTCGGTATGGTCGTATCGCGCGGTGTCCGCGATCCGCAGCGCCCATCGCCAGTAGCCCTTGATGGTGTCCGCCAGCGGCATCCGGAAGTTCGCTATCACGTCCCGGATCGGTTCCACGACGGTGTCGCCGTACCGGATCAGGTATCGCTCCACCATGTCCGCCATGAACGAGAAGTGACGGGCCTCGTCCCGGCTGAGCCGGTTCAGGATCTCCGCGAGAACCGGCTCGTCGATCACGGCGCGAAGCTGCTGATAGTAGAGCTGCGTCGCTTTCTCCTGCACGAGGGTGTAGGTGAACAGCGAGACCGGGCTGTCGAAGGGCAGGGTGAACCTCCGCCGGCCCTCCTCGGCGAGCTCGAGGCGCAGCCGTTCGGGCTCGGCGAGCCCGGAGGCCACCTGATAGCGGAAGAGAGCGCGGGCATGGGTGTCCTCCTCCTGCGCCCAGCGGACCGTGAAGTGGTACAGCTCCCGGTTACGGACGAAGTCCGCCGGGCCGACATCGCCATCGAGGGGGAAGAACCGGTTGTAGAGAGCGAAGTAGCCGGGAAGGTGATCCTCGATCAGGGTGATGAAACGGACCGCGGACCGTTGCCCCTCGGTCAGCCTCCCGCAGTCCGCGCTGTTCCAGTCGAAGTCGCTTTCCACGTCGAAGCGGCGTGTCGACGGCGAGGCAGCCATGAACGAGGTGACCGCATGCTCGATGTCGGCGGCCGGCAGGAGCCGGCGCGCATCCTGTTCCGACGGTGGTGCAGCCAGGGTTTCCCCTGCCGGGCTGCCGTCCACGACGGTCATCGGTCCTCCTGCCGTTTTTTCACCGTGCCTGCCGCTCCGGCACGCGGCCGCCGGGCCGCAGCAACGGCAACAGGGCCGGGTCCTGGAGCGGTGGGCTGGTCATCGTGCCTTCCGGCACGTCAGGGCGTAGTGCTTGGTGGTGTAGCCCCATCCGGCGTTGGCGATCTCCAGGTAGCGCTCGAGCTCGCCGGCGAGACCTGGCCGGATCCGCTCGATGGCGCCGGTGGCGGAGCGGACGTTCGCCAGCCAGTCGTCGATCGTGCGACGGTAGTCCGCGGTGAGGTCGTCCAGGCCGACGATGGAGAAGCCGGCGTCCTCGGCGCCACGGACCAGGTCGGACAGCGGGCGCATGTCACCCCAGCCGAAGATTGTCTCGCCGACGAACCGGGTACCGGCGCGACGGTGGAACGTCTCGTGCGCGGACGCGTTGCGAAAGCAGCTTTCCGACACGTAAAGGGCGCCACCGCGGCGCAGCAGCGCTCGGGCCCTGGCGAACACGGCGGCCAGATCGGGCATGTGCACGATGGATCCGAGCATGGTCACCGCGTCGAAGCCGCCGGCGGGCAGGTCGATCTCCTCGAAATGCCCCTGCCAGGTGCTGACCCGGTCGGCCACACCGAGTTCACGGGCCCGGCCGCTTATGTAGGCGTGCTGGCGGGCCGCCGGGCTGATGCCGGTTGCCCGGCAGGCGTGTTCCCGTGCCATGAACAGTAACAGGGATCCCCAGCCGCAGCCCACGTCGAGCAGGCGCTCGCCGCCTCGCAGGCCCAGGCGTTCGGCGACGAAGCGCAGCTTGTTGATCTGCGCGTCCGCCAGGGTGTCCGTCTCGGACCTGTACAGCCCGCAGCTGTACTTGCGCGACGGATCGAGGAAGAGGCCGAAGACCTCCGGGTCGAGGTCGTAGTGCTGATTGGTGTCGGCGACGGCGGTGTCCGTCCTCGGGTCCGTGATCGTCGTCATGACGGGTCCGGGATGAGGGCCTTCGCCACGACCAGCGCGATGTCATGGACGGAGGAGACACCGAAGACGTCTTCGTCCTCCAGCTCGACGTCGAAACGCTGCTCGATTCTGGAGATCATCCGGAGTACCTTGACCGAGTCGGCCCCCTCGATCGAGCGGAGGTCGGTGGACGGAGTCACACTGCCGGTGGCGAGGCCGAGCTCGCCGGTCACGATGTCGGTGACGACAGCGACGATCTGCTCGTGGGTGGCGGACAATTTCTCTCCAAAACGTGTCGTGTTTCACGGCATCGGGCTGCTGACGATACGAAAAAGACGGCCACCGGATTGCCGGCCGAAGCTGTCCACCCGCTCGGGCCGGATCCGGCGGGTGTCATACCAGTGCTTCGGCCAGCGCGCGCCGGATACGCGCGTTGCTGGCGAGGTCCAGGCCGGTCAGGGCACCGAAGGCCCGGCGGATCTTCACCTGGAGGCGGTCGAGCTCGCAGGCCCCGCCGGCCCTGGTAAGGAAGAACTCGAAGCCGGTGTCTATCGTCTCGTGCTCGCGCAGTTCCGGCAGTTCGCTTTTGAAAACACTCACCGGATGCCTGATCCGTGTGCCGGAGGTGTACACATAGAGCGTTTCGAGGACGGATGGCAGCTCCCGCGGATGCGCGGCCAGGCGCCTGCGGGCGAAGTAGATGAACTCGCGGGCGTGGGCTGCCTCGTCCCGGCTGGCGTCCCGCATGATTGTCCGCAGCACCGGCTCGGCCACCCAGTCCGAGACGGCCCGGTAGACGTGGTTCACCGTCAGTTCCGAAATGATGTTCGTCGCGAGGGTTGCGGCCGGTGTCGTGCCGGGCGCGTACGGTTCCCGCATCGCTTCGACGGGAGCCGCCTCGACGTGGACGCCCAGTGCTTCCAGCCAGGCCCGGAACGCGTAGTGGTGCTGAAGTTCCTGAAAGCCCCAGATCGCCACGAAAGCGGAGAAGTCGTAGTCATCGACGAACTCGTTGAAAAAGCCGTGCTGGGCGGCTATCGAGTTCGACTCGCCCATCACCGCGCTTTTCGCCAGTGTGACGTAGTCGGGGTCGACCAGGTCGCGATCGATCTTGTCGAACGGCAGGTCGGCGAGTTGCCACTGATGACGTTCGTACTGGCGGAAGACATCGTAACTGTGCATCGGCTTCCTTCGCGGACTTCGCGTGCGGGCTGCTGCGGGCTTCGGGGCCGGTCCGGGCGGCCCGGGCGGCCCGGGCGAGGGTCACAGTGCGCGATCTTCGTGGCAGGACCACGCCGGGCTGTTACGTCGGGCCCTGTGACATCGGGCCCTGTGACATCAAGCTCTGTGACGTCGAACTCTGTTGTGCCGGTGAACCGGGCGTCGGTGAACTGGGCGGCGGGCCCGCGGTGTCAGAGCGGAGGCTTCCATGATCGTTCACGGATGGCCAGGCGTTGGAACTTGCCGCTGGACGTGCGGGGGAGCGTGCTCGGGGGCACCAGGCATACCGCCAGGTCGGACAGGCCAAGCGTTCCGGTGATCTGGGCACGCAGATCACCGGCGAGCCGGTCACGTGCGGCCGGGTCGTCGAGGCTCGTCTCCGCGAGCAGAGTGATCACTTCTGTGCCGTCGCTCCCGTGCGGGCCGGCATCCCAGCCGTGCCCGCCGCGGCCGTCGTCACGGTCGCTGTCATGGGCGCGGCCGGCGACAGCCACGCAGCGGCGCTTGAACACCCCGGGGACGTCACGGGCGATGCCCTCGACGTCCTCGGGGTAGAAGTTCGTCCCATGAATGATGATCATTTCCTTTGTTCGTCCCGTGACGAACACGTCGTCACCCAGATGGAAACCCAGGTCTCCGGTACGGAGCCAACCGTCCGCGGTGAAGGTGTCGTCGTCGGTTCCCTCCGCCAGCAGATAGCCGGACGTCACCGGATCCCCGTGGATCTCGATCTCGCCGACCCGTTGGGCGTCGGCAGGCAGCTCGCCGGCGTCGGGGCTGGAGATTCGCAGGTCGACCCCGCGCACCGGGCGGCCCACGGCGATGACAGCCCGCGCGCGTGGATGCTCGGGTGGCACCCGCTGGACGCGCCCGGCATTGGCCAGCAGGTCCCGGTCAACCCAGACCGACACCGGCGGCCGGCCCAGCGGGGGAAAGGTGACCGCCAGCGTCGCCTCGGCCATCCCGTACACCGGGAACATCGCCTCAGGGGCGAAACCGGCCGGCGCGAAGTGTTCCAGGAACCGCTCGACCGAAGCCAGCGCGATGGGCTCGGCACCATTGAAGGCGACCCGCCAGTGACGCATGTCCAGCTCCGCCACCTCCCCCGGGGGCACGGCGGCGACCAGCTGGTCGTAGCCGAAGTTGGGAGCGGGGGAGATCGTCGCCCCGGACGCCAGGAACTGGCGCAGCCATCGTGCCGGGTCCTTGACGAAGGAGGCGGGTGACCACACTGTCATGGGGACGTTACGCATGATCGCGGACAGGGTCGCGAACAGTCCCATGTCGTGGAAGAGAGGCAGCCAGCTGCCGCCTCCGTCGCCGTCCCGGCCGAGGTCGATCCCCTCGCTGATCGCCTCGATGCCCGCGAGCGTGTTGGCGTGGGTGAGCCGGACCCCCTTGGGGGCGGCGGTGCTTCCCGAGGTGAACTGGACGATGGCCGTCTGGGCCGCGTCGACCAGGGGCAGTCGCCCGGGCGGAGGCGCGGCCGCCAGCAGATCGGCGGCGCGGACGAAGGCCACGTCACCCACGGCACCGTTGAAACGGCTGGCCAGCCCCCGGAAGCGGGAGGAGACAACCACGTCGCGGATGCCTGCGACCGACACGATCCGCGCCAGCCGGTGCGCGTGCCCCGCCAGATCCCAGGCCGCCGTGGGCAGCGGCAACGGGCAGGCCGCCGCGCCGGTCCTGGTGATGGCGAACAGCGCCTGGAGGAACTCGGGTGCGTTCTGGCTGAAGATCCCGACCAGGCTGCCCGGTCCCACGCCTGCCGCGGCCAGCGAGCGCGCCATCACCCGGGTGGAATCAGCGAGATCACCGAGGGTGATGGAAGCCGGCTCGGACGGGAAGTCGACCCGGGTGTCCCGGCCGTGGGCTGCAGCCCGGTCAAGCGCATCGTGCAACGTGCCGGTGACCATGCGGCCTCCCCCTGTCCACGAAGAGCCGGCCGTCGCCTTCCTCACGCCGTCCTCTTCTTTGCGCCGCCGTTTCTTCGTGTCGCCGTTTCTTCGAGCCGTAGTTTCTTCGTGTCGCCGTCTCCGGGGACCACCGGTCGGGGCGTCCGTACCGGCCGGCCAATGGGCGAATCGCGCCCGGTGCGCCGTGAACGCCGCCACCGGAAAAATTGTCCGGCGGCGCACCGAGGACCGTCAACGGTTGTTTCCCGATCGTATAGATCCATTCGGGAAAGCTATTGGACAGCTATTGAGCGAGGCCGGATCCGGTGGGTCGCAGGCAGGATTCCCGCATCATTTGTCGTCGCTTCGCGTTTCGTTCACCACCAGGCCGTGACGGGCTGGGCGAAAACTGGAGAAAGCGGCCGGTGGGCACTTTTCCGCGTAATACGTCGAGCGCTGACCGGGCGTCGCCGGCCGCTGCCGGCCCGACCCGGTACGAAGGCCGGGCCACGCTGGGCCGTACCGGGCCGTACCGGGCCGTACCGGGCCGCGCCGGCTCCCGGACGACCGCCGACAGACAGCGCCGGTGGACCTGCCGGGCCGTCCCGGCACGTCCCGGCCGGGAGTCATGCCGGCTGGGAGTCATGCCGGCCGGGCATGGCATCCCGGCGGCACGGCCAGCCTGGTGAGCGGCGGCGAGGGCAGTGAACAGCGGTGATAAGCGTTCGTAATCGTATGGCTGGAAGTTGCTCGTTGCCAGGGCCACAAGCTGCTAGCAACATCGCTGGAACCGGGGGAACCGTGCACCCCCGGTTCCCAGGACCCAAAATTCTCCGGCGGCATCACAAAGATCCACACGTTACGCCGTCGGGGCGCCTCGGCATACCACATCACACCAGTGCTCCGGAGTCCCCGGATTCCGGTATTTCAGAAGATCGGACATTTCGCAGATGCATCTCACCGTCCTCGGCTGCCGTTCGGGAATGCCTTCCGGTGGCCAGGGCAGTTCGGGTTATCTCGTGAGCACCGACAGCACCAGGATCCTGCTCGACTGCGGTCCCGGTGTGGCGCTGGCGCTCAGCATGATAGGGCATCCAAAAATGCTGGACGCGGTGGTGATCAGTCATTTCCACCTGGATCACTGCTATGATCTGCTGCCGGTCGGAAAAACTCTCCTGAGCCGGCACGCGCGGTATGGCGCGTCCTTCCCCACCCTGCCGGAGATCTTGGAGGCGGCCGGCACCACCCGGCTCACGCCGATTCCGCTCTATGTCCCGGCCGGCGGGCGCGCGACCCTGCGGAAGCTCGCGGAGCTCTTTCCGGTGGCGACCATCCCGTTGCTGGACAGGGCGTTCGACCTCGCCTTCGACGTACGGGAGTACGTCCCGGGCGAGAGTTTCACGGTGGGTGACTGCACGATCAGTATGCACGCGCTGCGTCACGCCATCCCCAACTGCGGTGTCCGGCTGGACAGCCCGGCGGGCAGCCTCGCCTACACCGGCGACACCGGCTGGACAGACGCGCTGATCCCCCTGGCCCGCGACGTGGACCTGCTGCTGGCCGAAGCCACCCTGGAGATCGCCGACAACGGGCCGCACGGTCATCTGTGCGCCACCGACGCCGGTACCGCCGCGGCCGAGGCGGACGCCGGGCAGCTCGTCCTGACCCATTTCATCTCCGCCGACCCGCGGTGGCTGGCGGCCCGGCAGGCCGACGCCCGCCAGGTCTTCACCGGCCCGGTGCACATTGCCGCGCCAGCCGCCCAGTTCGACACGTGGATTCCCGGGGGCTTTCCCGGATGACCCCCGGAATCGCCCACGCGGCTCCCGGGGCCGCCCGCGGCCGATCCTGCCCGGGCCGGCCCGTCCCACCGGCCGCCGTCCCACCGGCCGCCGTCCCACCGGCCGATGTCCCGGGGGGCGGATGTGGCTGACGGCACCCGGGACATCGGCCGGCGCCCGTCGTCGGCGGAGGTCTCGGTGGTGTGGTGTGACTTCGGCGGCGTGCTGACCTCCCCCATCCCGGAGGCGTTCGACCGGTTCGTGGCCGCGGCGGGGGTGCCGGCCGCGGCCCTGCGGTCGGCCATCGAGACGGTCGCCGGCGAGCGCGGCATGCGGATGCTCGAGCCGCTGGAACGCGGGCTGATGACGCAGCACGACTGGGGACTGCGGGTCACCGCGGCGCTCGCCCCGCGGTGGACGCCACGAGTCGACCTGACCCGCTTCGGCGACCACTGGTACGAGGGACGGCGGATGAACAGCGCACTGCTCGGCTGTCTGGCCGACTGCCGGCGCCGGGGGCTGCGGGTGGGGCTGCTGACGAACAGCGTGGCCGAGTGGGAGCCGCATCGCGCGGCGCTGATGCCCGACGCGGGCGTGTTCGAGGTGACCATCAACTCCCACGAGACCGGGATCCGCAAGCCCGACCCGGAGATCTACCAGCTGGCCGAGGACGCCTTCGGCGCGACGCCCCGACAGTGCCTGCTCATCGACGACACGCCGGTCAACTGCGTCGCCGCGCGGGCCCGTGGCTGGCGGACGATCCTGCACAGCTCGCCGGAACAGACCCTGGAGCACCTGATGCAGCTGTGACGGTGGGTATTCCACACGGACCGGAGACCACCCACGCGATATCCGGCACCGCCCCGCTGTCTCAGACGGCCCTTCCGTGGCCACGGCTGTGGCGGAGTGGCCGTGGCCACGGGGCCGGCCGTGCCGGGTACGGGCAGGACGGCCGGCTACGCGCTCCGGGTCGTGTCCACGGGCTGTAGCAGGCAGGTGCTCGTCCCGTGGGCAATCAGCTTGCCGGTAGGGTCGGTGACACGCGCTTCCGCGAGCGCGGTCCGTCTGCCGACGTGGATGGCCAGGCCCTCACAGGTGAGCCGGTCCGCGTCCAGTTTCACCGACCGGATGAAATTGACCTTCAGCTCGAGCGTGGTGTAAAGAACCCCGTCGGGGAGACTGGTGAAGACCGCGCTCCCCATGGCGGTGTCCATGAGGGTCGCCAGAACTCCGCCATGCACGGTGTACATCGCGTTGGCCGTGGCCGGTGAGGGCGCCAGCGTGTAGACCGTCCGGCCCTCGTCCACCGACTCGACGGTGATACCCAGCGAGTGGCCGACCCCGATCCCGGCCTGCAGGCCGTATTCCAACAACTGCTGTAGTTCCCGGATGCGGCTCTGTGCGGCGGACTCCTCCCGCGTTCCGTTCACCTGCACGGACTCGCCTCCTTTGTCTCTCGCCACGCTCTTGTCTCCCGGCGGCTCCAGCTGCCGCGTTGCCGGCCGCGATATTCTGCATGTCATCCGCATGCGGCCTCGGCTCGTCCCGCACCCGGGACGCTCGTCACCGGACGATACGCCGACATCCACTGGAACAGGACCGCGGAACGGTGGACCGCCGGTGAACGTTCTGTTACCCCACGGTGGATGAACGGTTTTTCCATTTTCCCGGCTTTTCATTTCCGAGAACGGAACTGTCCGGAAAGCGGCGTGGACGGCTGTTCGGTCGACGGACATTCCTGGCTGTGCCGGGTAGTGCCGGCCACCGATCCGGCCGGCACTACCCGGATGTGTCGCCTCTGGTCAGAGCCCGGGCATCCTTCATCAGAAGGAACAGATGGAGCGGGTGGGTGGGAGACGGTTCGAACCCAAAATGCAGGTAGGACTCCCGAGCCTGGTCGTGCAGCGCGTGTACGAGCAGGGCTCGCACGCCGACGATCTCCGCTGCCGCGATGGTACGGGTGATCGCGTCGCGTAACAGATGGGCGCCCAGACCCCGGCCCTGTTCCTTGACGCCGACGGCGAGACGCCCCAGCAGAATGACCGGGACGGGATCGGGCATGCCCTGGCCGATGCGTCGGCTGGTATCCAGCCGCTGTACGGCCCCGGTAGCCAGGGCGTAGTAGCCGACGACACGTGCGTCACGGCACGTGACAAAACAGCGGGAGGCTCCCGCTGTCCGGTTACCTAACGCCCGTCGGCGCGACCAGTCGTCCAGTGCGGACTCGCCGCTGTCAAAGGTCGACAGGTCATCAGCCGCGGCGATCGGCCTGGGAGCGGAGCAGCCACTCATTCAAAGATCGGCTCCTCGGTGAGCAGGCGTTCCAGGCGCGGTTTACGAGTAACCGGACGATCCAGAATGGTGAGGAACTCCGTCCATGCCTCGCTCCCCAGCGTGAACAGGCGCTGCTCTGCCAGGACGTCCTTGGCCCTGGCTACGGCCGCGTTCACGGTGAACTCGGTGACGGTCGAGCCTTCGACCTCGGCTGCCACGCGGATCAGCGCATCCTGCTCTTCAGGCAGGCGTACAGCGATGCGGGAACTTTTGATCATCGTCATGTCCTGAGTGTGCGCCTGGTAGGCGTACGAGCCGAGGAGGTGTGGCTTACAGCTGGAACGGAAATCCCCGACGGCAGGCCGGTGACGGCGGGTCGGTCGAGGTCACGCGACGCTTGGCTGCTGCGGCTCCACCGTGGGTACGGGCCGGCCGGCGTGGTCGTTCCGCGCGCGTAGCACGACCGCCGTCACGACGGCACCGGCCAGGGCGCCGGTCGCGGCGACGATGAAGGTGACGTTCATCGAGGTGACGGCCTCGCCCCGCTGCGGGGAGAGGACGCCCGCGAGTGCCACTCCGAAGACGGCCCCGAACTGCCGGAACGTGTTCATCGCGCCGGACGCGGTACCGGCGAGATCGGCTGGTACCGCGCTCATCATCGCCTGGATCGCGACCACACCGCTGGACAGCGGTATGCCGGCACCGAGCAGCACCAGGGCCCATCCGTAGGTGAAATAGCCGCCGGCGTCCTCGACGAGGGTGAGCCCGCCGAGCCCGGCCGCCACGAGGAGCAGGCCCAGGAGCATGGTCGTGCGGGTCCCGAGCCGGGCCACCACGGCGGCCGCGCCCATCGAGGCCACGCCGAGAAACCCGGTGAGCGCGAGGAAACGCACCCCGGTTCCCACCGGTGACAGGTGCCGGGTCTCCTGGAGGTACACGGTCAGCAGGAACAGCACCGCGTACATGCCGAACAGGCCGAGGAAGTTCACGACGCAGGCCACAGCGACCGCGGGAACGCGCAGCAGGCGCGGCGGGAGCATCGGGTGCGGGCAGCGGATCTCCCAGCGCACGAAGAGCGCCAGGACGACGGCGCTGCCGAGCAGGAGCCCGAGGATGACCGGCGAGGACCAGCCGAAACGGCCGCTTTCGATCATCGCGAACGTCAGCGGCCCGCTACCGAGCACGAACAGCGCCTGCCCCACGACGTCCGGCCGGCCGGCGGCTTCCCGGCTCCCCCGGAGGCCATCGGCCGGTGGCGCGTCGGGCGCGTCGGGCGCGTCGGGCATGCCGTCGCGGCCCTCGCCGGCGGCCCGGCCGTTTCGGGACGGCCGGCGGGGAGGGGACGGGGGCAGGGCCCAGGACAGGCCGGCGAGCGCCACCGCGCCGATCGGCAGGTTGATCCAGAACATGCTCTCCCAGCCGGCCGTCTGGACGAGCAGCCCGCCGATGATCGGTCCGAGTGCCACCGCCGTACCGGCGACGCCACCCCACACGCCGATGGCACGGGTCCGTCGCCTCGGATCTGCGAACAGCTCGGTGGTGACCGCGAGTGACAGCGGTACGACCGCCGCCGCGAACACGCCCTGGCCGCCGCGCGCGGCGATCAGCACTCCCGCGCCCGGGGCGAGCGCGCAGGCCACCGAGCAGGCCGTGAAACCGCCGGCGCCGGTCAGCAGGGCGGCCTTGCGGCCGAAACGGTCGCCGAGTGATCCCGCGGTCAGCAGCAGGCAGGCAAAGCCCAGGGTGTAGGCGTCCAGGAGCCACTGGGCGGCGGTGACGTCGGCATGGAGATCGGCGCGGATCGCCGGCACGGCGACCGGGGTGATGCTGGCGTCCAGGTAGACCAGGAAGGTCGCCACGCAGACGAGCGCGAGCCGGATCGCGGGACTGGCGCGGCGCGACGTCGAAGTGGGCGTTTCGTCCGGTCTCATGGAAACATCCCTCTGCCGGTGGTCATCTCATGATGTGTGGCATGCGGAATCCGCGGTGGGATCCGGAGGCCGTCGTACGGCCCGGCATTCTTCGTGGGTGACCGTACGTATGTGAATCCGTGCCGCCAGTGTAATATCCGGATACGCGCGGACGACTCGAGACCGTCGGGTGGTAAACGTCACAGCGGCGTCCTGGCAGGGTGTCCTGGCGAGTGCTGGCGAAGCGGTCGGCCGGGAGAATCCGCCGTCGTCGGCCGTTGCCGGTCGTCGTTATTCTCGATCGTCCCCGCCGATCGGGCGATTGGGCCCGCCGAACCCACGTTGACACCATCCCGACAGGTTCACACACTATGAGACGCCCACCGGCGCCCGGTCCCGGGTGCCCGAATCCGTCATCCCACCGGCCAGTCCACGGGAGTGTTGCGAACGGATGAATTCTTCGTGGTGGCCTTCGTGGTGGCTGTTCGTCGGGAATTCTTTTGGTATTCATATTCGACCGGCCCCGACGCCGCCGCCGAGCTCCTGTTTCCCGACATCGGAAATCGTCGCCGCGAGTAGGTGGTTCACATGCAGCAGTACAGGTCCGGGGACGGTGTCGTTCTTCCCGCGGATCGGGGGCTGTCCCTCATCCTGGACGAGGGTGTCCGGCTGGCCCCGGACCGCCCGGTGCTGAGCTGGCAGGACGCCGCCGGCTGGCGGGACGTCAGCTACCGGCAGTTCGCCGGCCACGTCCGGGCCGTCGCCAAGGTGCTGCTGGCGCACGGGGTCGCGCACGGCGACCGGGTGGCCGTGCTGGGACGGACCAGCTACGAGTGGGCCGTGGTGGACTTCGCGGTGCTCAGCATCGGCGCGGTCACGGTCCCGATCTACCCGACGGCGTCCGAGCAGCAGGTGCGCCACCTGCTCGTCGACTCCGCGGCGAACTGGTGCTTCACCGAGACCGAGGAACAGCGGGCCCAGCTCGACCGGATCGGCGGGGCGGCCCTGCGCGTCGGCTCCTGGCCGCTGGCGGCGGTCTGGGCCTGGCGCGACGCGGACCAGGACGGGCCCGAAGACGCCGAGTTCGACGAGCGCCGCGCCAAGGTACGCGCCGACGACCTCGCGACGATCGTCTACACCAGCGGTACCACCGGCATGCCCAAGGGGTGCATGCTCACCCACCGCAACCTGTACGCGTCCTCCGCCAACACCGTCGAACACACCGGTGACCTCTTCCGCACCGCCGCCGGGGAGCAGGCCGCGACCCTGCTGGGCCTGCCGCTGTCGCACGTCTTCGGCCGGACCATCCTCATCGCCTGCCTGTACGGGGGCACCCGGACCGGGCTGGTGGCGGGCATCCCGGAGCTGATCGGGCAGTTCCCGGTGTTCCGGCCGAGCTTCCTCGCGCTTGTGCCGTACGCGCTGGAGAAGATCCGCAAGCGGGTGCGGGTGCCCGCGGCCGGCGGGGCCGGGGTGGTCGACGCCGAGGCGGAGCGGGCCGCGATCGAGTTCGGGCTCGCCAGCGCGCGCGGGCTGCCGGTCGACGACGGCCTGCGCGCCGCGCACGCCGCGTTCGACGAGCAGGTCTACAGCCGGGTACGGGCCTCCTTCGGCGGCCGCTTCCAGGACGTGATCTGCGGCGGCGCGTCGCTCGACGACTCGACCGCGGCCTTCTACGGCGGCATCGGGGTACGGATCCTCAACTGCTACGGGCTGACCGAGGCCGCGACGGCGGTGACGGTGAACGTCCCGGCCACCAACCGGCTGGGCAGCACCGGGCGCCCGATCCCGGGCACCACGGTGGCGATCGCGGACGACGGCGAGCTGCTCATCCGCGGCCTCAACGTCTCGCCGGGGTACTGGCAGGGAAGTCCGCAGCCCACCGACCGGGACGCGACACAGGGCGGTGAGGGCCCGTGGCTGCACACCGGCGACCTCGCCCGGCTGGACGACGACGGCTTCCTCCACATCACGGGCCGCCGCAAGGAGATCCTGGTCACCAGCGGTGGCAAGAACGTCGCACCCGCCCCGCTGGAGGACCGGGTCCGGCTGCATCCGCTGGTGAGCAACTGCATCGTGGTGGGTGACGGGCGGCCCTTCGTCAGCGCGCTGGTGACGATCGACCCCGCCGCGCTCGCCGGCTGGCAGGCCAGCCGGGGGCTCGCCGCCGGCGACGGGTCCTTCAGCCATGACCCCGAGCTGCTCGCGGAGATCCAGACCGCCGTGGACGACGCGAACAGCCTGGTCTCGCGCGCCGAGTCGATCCGGGCGTTCCGGGTGCTCGTGACCGATTTCACCGTGGCCGCCGGGCAGCTGACGCCCTCGATGAAGCTGCGCCGTAACGTCATCGAGGCCGACTTCGCCGCGGACATCGCCGCGGTGTACGGCTAACCTCCTCCTTCCTTCTCCTTCCTCTTCCTTCGGTTCCCTCCTCCCAACGCCCGGTGAACCTGTGGAGAATTCTCCGGATATCTTTCCGGTGTTCTTCCGGGCCCTTCCCGGGTTGTGGGTCAATTGTGCCGCCCAATTGGGCGATGTATCTCGGCGGTAGTTGTTGACTCTCGTTCCGGCAGCTGTGGAAAATCGACCCGTACCACTGCCGTGTGTAATACCACCGCGGGCTTCGCCGGGTTCACGACAGGAGCACATTCTCATGTACGACGTCATCGTTGTCGGTGCGCGCTGCGCCGGTTCACCACTGGCGCTGCTGCTCGCCAGGCGAGGCCACCGGGTCCTTGTCGTCGATCGGTCTACCTTCCCGAGTGACACCGTCTCGACGCACTATGTTCACCAGACCGGCCTTGCCCGGCTGCGGGACTGGGGCCTGCTCGACCGCCTCGTGGCGTCGGGCGTCCCGCCGATAAGAAACCTGATCATGTCCTACACCGGCATCCACATCGAGGGCTTCGCCGACCCGATCGAGGGCATCACCGAGGTCTACTCCCCGCGGCGCACCGTCCTGGACGGCATTCTCGTCGACGCGGCGCGCGCGGCCGGAGTGGAGATCCTCGAGGGCTTCACCGTCCAGGACGTGATCTTCGAGGACGGCCGTGCGGCCGGTATCCGGGGCCAGTTCGGCGACGGGCCGGAGCAGGAGTTCCGCGGCTCGTTCGTCGTCGGCGCGGACGGCCGGAACTCGACGGTCGCGGACAAGGTCGGGGCCGACTTCTACCGGGTGGTCCCGGCGAGCTGCTTCGTCTACTACTCGTATTTCAGCGGCCTGGACTGGAGTTTCCACCACCGGACCGGCTTCAACGAGCAGCAGATAGGAACGTGGCCGACCAACGACGGCCTGAACCTGCTGTCCCTGCTGCGCCGGCGGGAGCACTTCAGCGCGTTCCGCACCGACGTGGAGAACAACTTCCACGCGGTGTACGACGAGGTCGTCCCCGAGCTCGGTGAGGAACTGCGGGCGAAGGGGAAGCGGGAGGAGAACTTCCGGGTGATGCGTTACCCGGACAACTACTACCGCCGCTCCAACGGGCCGGGCTGGGCGCTGGTGGGGGACGCCGGATACCACAAGGACCCGTTCACCGGCTGGGGAATCACCGACGCCCTCGTGTACGCCGAGCTCCTGGCGAACCATCTGCACGAAGGACTGGCCGGCGAGCGCCCGATCGACGACGCGGTGGCGGAGTACGCCAGGCTCCGCGACGAGCGGAGCAAGAGCACCTTCGAGTTCACCTGCATGATCTCCGAACTCCTCCCGCTGCCCCCCTTCTTCGACTCGGTGCTGCGCGCCACGAGCCAGAGCCCGGAATACACGAAGAAGTTCTACGCGATGATAGGCGGGGGCATCCACGGTGAGGAGTTCTTCGCTCCGGAGCACCTGGAGAAGCTCTACGAAGCGGTCGGGACACCGCGGGACAAGCGGCTGCTCACGGCCGCCTGACCGTTTCTCGCCCACATCTGCCCGTATAAGCCTGTATCAGACAATACCTGCTGGTATAGGACGATATCGCTTCTCGCCTGTACCGCTCCTCGGTCATCAGGTGCCCTGGTGTACCGGGGAGCCAGGGGAGCGGGGAGCCGGTGAACCAGGCGGCGCGGCAGGAGGAACGGACGCGCCGCCCGCCGCCCCCGCGCGGCGGCGGCGCCGACACAGACCAGGAGCGTGCCCAGCCGTGAACGCCGTACCCACCGCACTCACCGCACTCACCGCGTCCAGCGCGTCCAGCGCGGGCAGCGCGGGCGCCAGCCCGCAGCGGATCGCCGAACGCACGAGGGCGTTCGTCCAGGAACATGTCTTCCCGGTCGAGCGGGAGATCATCGTCGACGGGCGTCCGATGGACGACGCGCTGCGGGTGCGGCTGCAGGAGGCGGCACGCCAGGCGGGGGTCTTCGGCCCGCTGTCGCCGGTGGCCTACGGCGGGCTCGGCCTCGACACCCGTGCCCTGGCGCACGTGCTGGAGGCCGCCGGCGCGAGCCTGATCGGCCCGATCGCGGTGAACGCGTCCGCCCCGGACGACGGCAACATCCACCTGCTCGCCCACCTCGCCACCGCCGAGCAGGCGCGGCGGTACCTGGAGCCGCTGGCGCGCGGTGAGGTCCGCTCGTCCCTCGCGGTGTCCGAACCGTCCCCGGGGGCGGGGTCGGATCTCGCGATGCTGCGCACGACCGCCGAGAAGGCCCCCGGCGGCTGGAAGATCAACGGTGCGAAGCACTTCGTCACCGGAGCCGACGGGGCGGCGTTCAGCATCTGCATGGCCGCGACCACCGGTGGCTCGACCATCTTCGTGGTGGACCAGGACAACCCGGGGCTCACCGTCGGCCGCCGCATGCCGACGCTGGACCACAGCGCCCCGGGCGGCCACTGCGAGGTGACGTTCGACGACTGCTTCGTGCCCGACGACGCCGTGCTCGGCGAGGCCGGGAAGGGCTTCGAGCAGATCCAGGCACGGCTGGCCCCCTCCCGCATCATGTTCTCGATGAGCTGGCTGGGGGTGGCCGTCCGGGCGCACGAGATGGCGGCCGCGCGGATCGTCGGGCGCGAGGCGTTCGGGACAGCGGTCGCCGGCCACGGGATGGCCCAGGCGCACGTCGCCGACAACGAGATCGACATCGCGGCCGCCCGGGCGCTCGTCCACTCGACAGCCGCCGTGATCGACGAGCGTGGCGCGCTCAGCGGCGCCGCGCGCCACGCGTCCGCGATCACCAAGACCTTCGTGTCGGAGGCGGTCTGGCGGGTGCTCGACCGCGTGGTGCAGCTCTACGGCGGGCTCGGTGTGTGCGAGGACGAACTGGTCGCCCGCTTTCTTGTCGAGGCGCGGGGTTTCCGGATCTACGAGGGCCCGTCCGAGGTGCTGCGCTGGTCCATCGCCCGCCGGGTGCTGCGCGCTCACCGGTGAGGCGCACCGGCGAACTCCGCTGGCGAACTCCGCTGGCGAACTCCGCTGATGGGCTCCGCTGGGCGCCGCCGCGGTGCGGACCGTCTTCGTGCCCGTTTTCCCCCGCCCCGCGCGCTCCTGCCCGCATGGCGCTTCACCTCTTTTTCCGCCGCCTCCGGTGACCGGTTCGACACCTGTTCACGGTCCGGTAGGAAAACAGTGTTGGGATGGTAGACGTGACCAGTGACACGCGGGTTCCGCCCGCCCAGGCCGGGTATGCGATATTCAGCGAGGCCACCGGCGGAGTCGTCGACTACGAACGGATTCGTGAGATCACGAACTCGCTCGTGCCCTTCGGTCGTTTCGTCGGGGCCGATATCACCGAGGTTGGGCCGGACCGCGCGGTGGTCGAGATTCCGGCGGACAGGAACCTCACCAATCATCTGGGGACGGTGCACGCCGGCGCGCTCTTCCTGGCCGCGGATATCGCCGGTGCCGCCGCGCTGGCCGGCGCGCTGGCGCCGCGCCTGGCCCGGGTCGAGTACACGGTGGTCCGGGACGCGCGGTCGATTTTCCGGAAGCCGGCCGTCGGCCGGGTCCGCGCGATCGCCACCGTGGACGAGCGAGAGGCGCGGCGAATCCTGGCCAGCACGGCCGCGGAGCAGTTCGACCTGGACGGCAGGGCGCTGCTCTACGACGACGCCGACGTGCTGCTGGCCAAGTTCCACTTCGACTATGCCTGCAGCATCGCGGCGGGCTGAACGGGTTCCGCCGGCACTGTGGACGAACTGGTGCAAAACCTGTGTAATGCTGTAAAATGTATCGGTCGCACAAGTTTCCCGAAGAGTGCGTGACGATGTCCGGGCACGCCCGGCGGCCTCCCGCGACAGTGGCAGCGGGCCGGTGATGTATGGCGGGCCCCACGGGACAGTGAACTCTGCCGAAATTTGTCGAGAATTCTGGAGCGGGCATCCTGTTTTCCCGTGGATAGCGTCGATAGCCCGCCCTGATCAGGCAATAGGTATCCGGGATTGGCGTTGACCGTTCTTTCGGATGCTTCGCACAATTGAGAGGAAACTTGCTGGCGAATGCCCGTGCCAAGACCTGCCGGATAACATGACAGGGGTGTGAACAATGCGTGACGACCGCACGGACGGGTGGGCTGGCATCCAACTTGTGGAATCTTTTCGCGGGCAGCTCGGGACGAAGCGGGGAACATGATGGCGAAAGCGCGGATGACGGTCGTCGGTGACAGTTTCGTCGAGGGCCGGGGCGACCCCGCACCGGACGGGGCGTACCGCGGCTGGGTGCCCCGGTTCGCCGAGATGTTCGGGATCGCGGGCAGCGGCTGCCTCAACCTGGGGACCTTCGACGCGACCACCCAGGATGTGATCGACCGGCAGCTTCGGGTCGCGCTGGTGAACAAGGCCCCGCTGATCGGGTTCGTGGCCGGGGTCAATGACCTGATCCGGGACTACGACGCGGCCCGCTTCCGGCGGAATCTCGAGGCGATCTTCGCGACGCTGTCCGGCCCGGACACGGTGATGTTCACCGCGACCTACGCGGACATTCCCGGCAACCTCCCGTTGCCGGCGTCCTTCCAGGAGCTCCTGCGGGGCCGTTTCGCCGAGGCGAACGAGTACCTGCGGGAGATCTCCGCACGTACCGGCGCGCTCTGCCTGGACGTCGTCGACAGCCGGGAATGGGCGGACCCGGCCATGTGGTCGGCCGACGGCCTGCACCCCAGCCCCATCGGTCACCAGCACTTCGCCGAAGCCATGGCGGACCTCGTCGGCCTGGCCACCGGAATGGTGCCGCTGTCCACGGCCTCCCCGTTCGCCGGCGTCGGTGCCGGACCACTGTCGTACTAGACCAGCCCGAACATCGGACCAGCCCGAACATCGGACCAGCCGAGACAACAGACCAGCCGATATGCCAGATCACTCGGAACACCAGATCACCTGAAATGCCAGGACGGCCGGCGTGGCAGGACGGCCGGACAGGCACGGTCATGGTTTTTCTCGCGCCGGCCGGCAGCCGGCCGCGGATGTCCGCACGCCGATCCAGAAGGTCCCACCGGCCCGGCTTCACCGGGCCGCCGCACGGCACGGCCGAGTGGGGAACCAGCGCCGCTGGCTCCCCGTCCCGGCTCTTTCGTGTGCCCGCGGGCACCGGGCGAGCCGGCGGAACATGCCGGATCCGAGGCGCCCGCCGGCGGCCGGCCCAGGAACGGGAACCCGGGAGAGAAGTTTCCGGGAAAGCAGTATCCGGGAAAGCGGGGCGCGGAAACGCGGAGCCTCGCGGGCACCGCACCCGAAAACGCGGGCCCGGGCCACGGAAAAGGCCGGGACCATCCGCTGCGACAAGGCTCAAGGAAAGCTCAGGAGAGGAAAACGGTGAGCGGCGACACGCTGGCGCAACGGCGCCTGGCCGACAATCCGATCGCGATAGTCGGTATGGCCGGTCTCTTCCCGAACGCTTACAACTACCGGGAGTACTGGCAGAACATCGTCGACGCGACGGACTGCACACAGGACGTCCCGGCGGACCGGTGGAACCTGGACGACTACTACGACCCCGATCCGACCGTCCCGGACATGACCTACTCGCGCCGCGGCGGCTTCATCCCCGACGTCGACTTCGACCCGCTGGAGTTCGGCATCCCGCCGAACCAGCTCGAGGTCACCAGCGTCATGCAGACCCTGAGCCTGATCGTGGCCCGGGACCTGCTGCGCGACGCGGGCGCGACCGGCTCCGACTGGTACGACGCCACCCGCACCGGGGTGGTCCTGGGGGTCACCGGGCCGGTCCCGCTGATGCATCCGCTGGCCGCCCGGCTGTCGACCCCCGTCCTGAAGGAAGTGGTCCGTAGCTGCGGGCTCAGCGCGTCCGACGCCGAGGCCATCGCCGCCAAGTACGTCCAGGCGTTCGCGCCGTGGGAGGAGAACTCCTTCCCCGGCCTGCTGGCCAACGTGGTCTCCGGCCGGGTCGCCAACCGCCTGGGGCTGGGCGGGATGAACTGCACGGTGGACGCGGCCTGCGCGGCGTCGCTGTCAGCCCTGCGGATGGCCGTGGCCGAGCTGGTCGACGGCCGGGCCGAGATGATGATCGCCGGTGGCGCCGACACCGAGAACTCGATCTTCGGGTACATGTGCTTCAGCAAGACCCAGGCCCTGTCGAAGAGCGGGCGGATCCGGCCGTTCGACGACGCCGCCGACGGCACCCTCATCGGCGAGGGCATCGGCATGATCGCGCTGAAGCGGCTCGCCGACGCCGAGCGGGACGGCAACCGTGTCTACGCGGTCATCCGCGGCATCGGCTCGTCCAGCGACGGCCGGTCCAAGAGCATCTACGCGCCCCGTGCCGAAGGGCAGCGGCTGGCGCTGGCCCGCGCCTACGCCGACGCCGACTGCTCGCCCGCGTCCGTCGAGCTGTTCGAGGCACACGCCACCGGCACCGCGGTGGGGGACAGGACCGAGCTGTCCGCGCTGACCGAGGCGCTGGCCGAGGCGGGCGGCGAGCGGCACTTCGCCGCGGTCGGCAGCGTGAAGTCGCAGATCGGCCACACCAAGGGCGCCGCGGGCACGGCGAGCCTGATAAAGCTCGCGCTCGCCCTGCACCACCGGACGCTGCCGCCGACGATCAACGTGGAGCATCCCAACAGCGCGATCGACTTCACCGGCGGGCCGTTGTACGTCAACACCCGGACCCGGCCGTGGATCCGCGACCCGGCCCGGCCGGTCCGCCGGGCCGCCGCCTCGGCGATGGGCTTCGGCGGGACGAACTTCCACGTCGTTCTTGAGGAACACACGGCCTCCGAGGAGCACACCGGCGAGCGCCGCGCCACCACGACACTGCACCGCACCGCCCGCGCCCACCTCTGGCACGCGGCCGACACCGCCAGCCTGCTGGAGCTGCTGCGCTCCGGCGCCGAGCCGGGCGACAGCACGCCGATCCCGGCGGAGCACGCCCGGGTCGGCTTCGTCGCCGTGGACGACGAGACCGCCCAGCGCCTGCTCGCCCTGGCGGTCGAGCAGCTCGCCGCCGCCCCGGACGCGGCGCAGTGGACGCATCCGGCGGGGGTGTTCTTCCGCGCCCGGGCGCTGGCCGGCCTGAAGGTGGGCGCGCTGTTCGCCGGGCAGGGCAGCCAGTACCTGGACATGGGCCTGGAGGCGGTGCTCAACATCCCGGCCGTGGCCGGGGCCGTCGACGACGCGAACGAGGCGTTCGCCGGAGCCGACCGCCGGCTGGGCGCGATCATCTACCCGCCGCCCGTCTTCGACGCGGAACTACGCCAGAAGCAGGAGAGCACCCTGCGCCGGACCGAGTACGCCCAGCCCGCGATCGGGGCGCTCTCGGCCGGCCAGTTCCGCTACCTCGCCGAGCTGGGCCTGCGCTGCGCGGGATTCCTCGGGCACAGCTTCGGGGAGCTCACCGCGCTGTGGGCCGCGGGCGCCCTCGACGACGCGGACTTCTTCCGCCTCGCCCGCGCCCGCGGCGAGGCGATGGCCCCGCCCGCCGAGGACCCCGACCACGACCCGGGCACCATGGCCGCCGTCCAGGCCACCCGGGAGCAGGTCGACGACATCCTCCGCGCCTTCCCCGGCGTGGTGATCTGCAATCACAACGCGCCGGACCAGGTGGTCGTCGGCGGGGAGACCCAGGCGGTCGGCGAGGTCGTCCAGGAATGCAAGCAGCGGCAGCTGGGCGCCCGGCCGCTGCCCGTCTCCGCGGCCTTCCACACCTCCCATGTGGCGCATGCCGTCGAGGCGTTCGGGCACGCCGTCTCGACGGCGCGGATCGGCGAGCCGCGGCAGCCGGTCTACGCCAACACCGCGGGCGTCCGGTACGGGCCGGACACCGAGGCGAACCGGCGCGCGCTGACCGAGCAGCTGCTCCAGCCGGTCGAGTTCGTCCAGGCCCTGGCGGCTATCCGTGCGGACGGCTGCAACGTGTTCGTCGAGTTCGGCCCCAAGCAGGTGCTGACCGCGCTGGCCAGGCGGACCCTCGAGGAGTCCGGCATCGTCGCCGTTCCCACCGACGCCGGCCCGCTCGGCGACAGCGACGTCGCGTTGAAGCAGGCCGCCGTCCAGCTCGCGGTTCTCGGCGCGCCGATCAGCGGGATCAACCGGTACGACGCCCCCGCGTGGGTGGCGCCGAAGTCCCGGGGCATGGCCGTGACCCTGAACGGAGCCGACTACGTGCCGGAGTCCCGCCGCGCCGCCTATCGGGCCGCGCTCGACGACGGTTTCCGGGCGTCGGTCGTCACTCTGGCCGCCAGCGGCGCCAGCGGCGCCAGCGGCGCCAGCGGGACAGGCGGCAACGGGACAGGCGGCGACAACGGTTTCGGGCTCGGCCTCGGCCTCGGGGCTGGTAACGGGATCGACGCGGATGTCGCGGACGCCCACCGGGCCGCTCGTCAGGACGGCCACCAGGTGCCGGCGGACGCGGCGGCGCCGGGCGGCCCGTCGGTACCCGGCCCGTCGGTCCTCTCCGCCGGCCATGCCGCCGCATCATCGACGGCCGCATCCTCGACGGCCGCGCCAGCGCCGACCACGTCGGCGGCCCCACAGCCGGCGGCAGCGTGGCCGCCGGCCGTCGCTATCGCCGCACCACCGGCGGCGGCCCACTCCCACAGCGCCGACGCGGTGGGCAGCGGCCGTGTCGATGATGCCGGGGACGGCAGCGGCCTCGACGACGTGGTCGCGCAGCATGTGGCGCTGCACTCCCGGTATCTGGAAAGCCAGCTGCAGGTCGCCGAAGGGCTGGTGGAGATCCTGCACCAGCGGCAGCCCGGCGTGGACGAGGCCGGCGGGGCCTGGCTCGCGCGGGCGGTCGAGAGCGTGAAGGACCAGAGCCTGGCGATCGGGCAGGCGCACATCCGCGCCAACGAGATCCTCTCGTCGCTGGCCGAGATCGAACGCGGCGGACAGCGTCCCCCGGCGATCAACGGCTACCTTGCACCAGCACCAGCACCAGCACCAGCCGCCTTCGCCCCGTCCGCCCCGCCGCCGCCGGCTCTGCCGGAGCAGCCGCGCCGGACAGAGATCGCCGCGGCTCCGCCCCCACCCCCGCCCCTGGCCCCGGCCTCCGTGCCGAGGCCGGTCCCGGCTTCTGTCCCGACGTCGGCTCCCGCACCAGCTCCGGCGCCGTCGGCCGCGGCTGCCGCAGCCGAGGCTGCCCCGGCCGCGGTGGCGCTCGTGCCGGCTCCGGCGGACGCCGCGCGGCCCGCTGCCGCCGACA
>NZ_CAKKTL010000003.1:55734-56874 GCF_920664355.1 Protofrankia sp. CiP1_Cm_nod2 | reverse complement strand
CGCCGTGAGAGCGCCGGAGATGTTTTTCCAATGAGCCATGCCGAATGGTTTCCTTTCGCTTCGGATGTTACACGCAGATATTTGGCAGGAATTTGCCGGCGTGGCCGCCCCCGCGGTGTGACGGCATAGCGGAGCCAGGTGTCGGCGCTGTGTCCAGGCCGCGGTGGACGGACCGGCAGCCTTGTTCCAGATCGCGCGTCGGGTGGCCATTCCAGTACGGCGATATGGGGTCGGGTACGTCAGACCGCGGGTGTTCCATCGGATGGGGCCGGCCCGCGGTGAGCAATTCCATAACCGACGAGCTCGCGGATGGCCGGGCTCCTACCGCCGCACGTAGTATTCATGGTCCCTGTCGGGAACAGGCCGGCACCGGTACGAAACCGGCACCGCGTCCACCGGGCATCCCGCTCGGCGACCGATAAAACAGGATCATCTCATGAAGCGTTGTTCACGGGTCCCGATCAGGGCCCGGTAACGCCCTGACCTGCGCAGGCGTATGATCCAGAACATCTGATCGCAGCTTCTGAACAACGCTCATGGTGCTCGGTGAGCTCTCAGTAAACCCCAATCTGGCCGTTTCCACCCGGCCGGCTCTCGGGGACGTTTGCCACCGTCCGCGTACAGCACCTGTCCACCTGCTGCCATCCGTGGTTTATCTGACATGCCGGAAGGTGGCCCCAGCACTTCTGCGAAGGTACTCGAGGATGGCTCCGTGCGCGAGGACTGCAACGTGGCCCAACGTCGCTCGCCCAGGTGGGGAAATTCCTTTCCATGGCGGAGAGTCACCGCCATGAGCGCTGTCGACCAGACCTCGACCCGGCTGTGCCGAACGATTCACAATGATCATCCGTTCGAATCTTTCTGGTGTCGCGGATTCGATGACGGTGGTGTTTGCGGCCGTGCTGACAGGGTCATTTCACAGCTGACGGTCCGGATTCGGTCGTCTCCGGCCACGATCGGAGTGGCGTGGCCTGGACGGATGCCGCCGGCGCGTCGGAGCATGCTGGAGGTGGGCGCGCCCACCTCCAGCGATCACCGCGTTCCCGGCGCTTCATGACTGCCATGGGGAGGGCGTCCCCGAAGATGCCATCCCGCCGATGTCACCCTTGTGACCAAGAGATCACTGACAAGTCTTGATCC
>NZ_CAKKTL010000003.1:31054-55336 GCF_920664355.1 Protofrankia sp. CiP1_Cm_nod2 | reverse complement strand
TTCGAACTGGGGCCTCGCCGCGCTGTTCTCTCCGACGCGAACGAAGAACTCGTCGTCTGTTTCCGGGTCGTCGCCGGGGATCCGGAGTCGGTCATGGCGCGGCTCGACGAGATGCCCAACACTCCCGAACACTTCGAACACGTGCGCCGGCAGCGTCCCCGGGATCTCAGTGACCTCGAACGGGCCGCCCGGGTCGTCTACCTCAACAAGACGAGCTTCCGGGGGCTGTGGCGGGTGAACCGTCGCAACGAGTTCAACACGCCGTACGGAGCCTACGACCGGCCCTACTACAATCGGACGACGTTTCTGCGGGCCGCCAGGGCGCTGAGCGGCGCCGTTGTCAGGGTGGCCGACTTCGAACAGGCGATCGACGACGCCGAAACGGGTGACTGGGTGTACTGCGACCCGCCGTACGTACCACTCGGCGGCTGGTCTGATTTCAGACGGTACACCGCCGGCCAGTTCGGGGCGGACGACCAGGTGCGGCTTTACAAGGCGATGCGTCGCGCGGCCGACCGGGGAGTTTTCATCACCATGACCAACAGCGACACGCCGTTCGTGCGCGACCTGTTCGGCGGTGATTTCCGCGTTCTGCGGCTGGCCACCCGGCGTGACATCAGCCTGAACGCGTCCGCCCGGCGTAGCTGGGACGTGGTGGTGACCAGCTACGACCCGCCCGTGCCGTCCCAGGCCCCCTTCGACCGCCAGGTGCGGTAGCCGCGGACGGTCCCGGCCAGGCCGTGGCCCGGCCGGGACCGGGCAGGGGCGGTCGGAGGTCGAGCGGAGGCGCCTACCGGTCGGCTCCTGTACCCGGCGTGACCGGGGCGGGCATGGGCGCCGGCCGCTCAGGACGCGTGGGAGGCATGCCGGTGATGCCCGTGACCATGTTCGTGGCTGTGACCGCGGTGGTGATCATGGTGTCCGTGCGGATGCGTCGGGTCGTCCGGATGGTCGTGGGGGGCCTGGGGGGCGGCCACCCGGTGCTCGAAGCCGGGCAGCGCGACCCGGTACAGGCAGGTGTCGCAGTTCATCCGGATGTCCCCGGCCAGTGCCTCGGCGAAGCGCTCGAACACCAGGTCCACCAGGGCGTCGCTGTCGCCGAGCAGGCCCGCGCAGCGCACGTCGACGCCCGGGTGCTCGGCGGCCCAGGCGGTGGCCTGGGCGACCACCCGCTCCGGCAGGACGCCGGTGAACAGGAAGTAGGGCGCCACCACGATCCGGGACGCTCCCAGCCGGCGGCAGCGCTCCAGGCCGGCGGGCACGCCCGGCTCGGCCAGGCTGATGAACGCCGGTTCGACACCGGCGAACCCGCGTCCCTCCCACAGCAGCCGGGCGACCTTGGCGATCTCGGCGTTGGCGTCCGGGTCGGTGGAGCCCCGGCTGACCAGCAGCACGGTCACCTTCGCCCGCTCGGCGCGCGGGCAGACCGCGTCGATGCGCTCGTCGAGCGCCGTCAGCAACGTCGGATGCGGGCCGAGCGGGCGTCCGTAGGTGTAGCGCAGACCGGGATGGCGGGCGCGTTCGCGGGCGAGCGCGCCGGGGATGTCGCCCTTGGCGTGCCCGGCGGAGATCAGGGTCAGCGGTACCACCGCGAGCCGGCGGTGGCCGGCGTCGACGAGGCGGCCCACCGCGTCGGCCACCGGGGGGCGGGACAGTTCGATGAACCCGCCGTCCACCGGCGTCCCGTCGGCACGTTCACGGACCCGTTCGATGAACTCCTGGAACTGCGCCACCCCGGCCGTGCTGCGGGTCCCGTGCCCGACGATCAGCAGCGCAGGCGCAGGCGGACCGCCGTCCGGGCCACTGTCCGTAGCCGTGGCACTGTCCGTAGCCGCCTCCGGGACTCCATCGGTGGCCGCGTTCGTGGCCGTCTCCGGCTCTCCTTCCGTGGCCGTGGTGGCGGCCCCGGAGGCGGCCACCGCCATGTTCAGGTCCGCGTCCGATCCGGCGTGTGGGTCTGTCAAGGATTCAGCCCCTCGTACAGCGGTGCGTCGTATGGCGGTGCGTGGACACGGCAGACGTTGGCAGTGGTGGTGGCGGCGCTCCAGTGGTCCGTTCCGACGTCTCCGACCGGTGGAGTGTGCGGGAAGGGCCGCCGCAGGCGGCACGGACCTGGCCGGTCAGCTCCACCGGTACCCCCTCGAGGTGACGACGTGCCCGGCCACGACACGGGTGTGGGTGCTGCCGACGACCACCGTCGTCGTCATACCGACCAGCTCCAGCCGTGGTGCCGGGGTGGCGCTCAGCTCCCCGATCGTGGTGACGGTGACCTGTTGGGCGGGGCGGAAGGCGTCGGTGACGATGCCCACCGGGGTCGACAGCGGACGGTGAGCGGCCAGCAACGTCAACGCCCGTGGCAGCTGCCAGGTCCGCGCCTTGCTGCGCGGGTTGTAGAACGCGACGGCGACGTCGGCCTGCGCCGCCGCCCGGACCCGCTGTTCGATCACCTCCCAGGGGGTGTGCAGATCCGACAGACTGATCATCATGTGGTCGTGGCCGAGGGGCGCGCCGAGCAGCGCCGCGGCGGACAGCGCCGCCGTCACCCCCGGGACGCCCACCACGTCGAAGGATCCGTCGGCCCGTTCCAGCGCGGGGCTGCCCATCGCGTAGACGCCGGCGTCCCCGCTGCCGATGAGCGCGGCCGCGTGGCCGGCGCGGGCGGCGTCCACGGCCGCGACGGCGCGGGCCTCCTCCGCTCCGAGGCCGCTGGCGAGCACGCGCGCGCCCGGCCGGATCAGGTCGCGGACGGAGTCGACGTACTGGTCCAGACCGACGATCACACTGGCGCGGGCGAGCTCGCGGGCGGCGCGTGGGGTGAGCAGGTCCCGGTCGCCGGGGCCGAGGCCGACGATGGCCAGCCGGCCGCGGGGACGGTGGCGGGCGACCGCCACGGTGGCGTGCGCGCTCGCCCGTTTGGGCACGACGAGTTCGGCGGTGCCGGCGGACAGACCCGCGTCGGGGCCGAGCAGGCTCGCCGCCTCGGCGACGCTCGGCGTGCCGACCGCGGCCCGCACCACCTCGGAGGGATGCGGGACGTCGACGGCCGCGAGCGCCTCGGCCGGGTGCACGACCAGCGGCCAGCCGAACCGGCGGGCGGCGGCGACGATGCCGGCCTCGTCCCGCTTGGCCTCGACGGTGGCGAGGTGACGCACGGCCAGCGGTGCCAGCCCGGCATCGGCCAGCGCGCGCTCGACGAGGTCGACGATCTCGTCGGCGGGTACGCCCCGGCTCGCGCCGACCCCCACGACCAGGCTGGGCGGCCGGTAGACCACCGCGGGCGCCGGCGGCGTGACGACCCGGTCGGTGATCACGATGGCGGGCGCCGCCGGCCGATCCGGCCGATCCGGCGGGACCGGCGGGACTGACGTGGCCGGCGTGGCTGGTCCGGCCTGCGACGTGGCCGGCGCACTGCTCCCGTCGGGTTCATCGGCGCCGCCGAGGGCGCCTGGAGCAGTGGGAAAGGGGTGATCGGCGGGTCCGCTCCGGCCGGTGAGATCGGTGAGATCGGTGAGATCGGCGGGCCGGACCGTTCCCGGCAACGGCGGCAGCGGCCAGACCGCGTCCGTGTACAGGGTCACGGGCTGCTCGGCGAGCAGCGCCGTGCCCACGGCGGCGAGCCGCGATCCGGGCTCGACGCGCAGGCCGATGTCGGCGCCGAAGGAGTCCAGGGCGGGGACCGCGGCGGCGTCACTGGCGGTGGTCACGACGGCGGTCGCGCCGAGGGTGGCGGCGACCCGCTCGGCGAGGTCGTTGGCTCCGCCGGCGTGCCCGCCGACGAGGGCGACCGCCCACCGGCGCGCCTCGTCCACGCAGACCACCCCCGGGTCGCTGTCCTTGCCGGTGAGCAGGCTGCCGGTGTCGGGGGTGCCGGCCAGCAGCCGGACGGTCGCGCCGGTCGCGAGGAAGCAGACCACCCCGGCGCATGCGGTGACGGCGGCGGTGAGCGCCTCGCGGGCCGTGCCGTCGTAGTGGCGGGCGTCCGGCCAGGCCCGTTGGAGATCCCGGGCGGCCGCGCGGCCGGCGGCGGTCACCGCGACCAGGCCGATGCCCGACCGGCCCGGTGTCCTGGCGTCCGTCATCGTGACCATCCGTCATTGTGATCGTTCATGGTGGTGCGCACCGGCGCGTTCTCCCCAGCGGACGGCTGTCCCTGTCGGTCGCTGTCAGCCGCGCGACCGCATCCGGGATGGTTGCGTGGCGGCCTGCGCGGGACGTCCCAACGAAGGTTGATCATGTGGGCCCGGGCCCTTCACGTGAGGCGCTGGACGCATCGGACGCACGAGGGTCGTCACGGACGGGAATGTCGCGGGCGCGGGGGGCCTCGGAGTTGTCCCGGGCCGCCCGCAGCGTGGTGCGGGCGGCCCGGTCGGCCCGGCGGAAGCCGTGGAAGTGACCGGGGTGGTACAGGTGGGAGCGGGTCCCGCCGGCGGCGAGGGCGGGGCCGACGAGCACCAGCGTGTGCTTCCACAGCTTGTGCTCACGGATCGTGGCGGCGAGGTCGGCGAGCGCGCACCGCACGATCAGCTCCTCCGGCCAGCTCACCCGGTAGGCGACCACGCAGGGTGTCTCCGGTGGGTAGCCACCGGCGGTGAGCTCGGCCTGCAGCTGGCTGGAACGGGCCGCCGAGAGGAACAGCGCCATGGTCGTGCCGTGCGCGGCGAACCGGGCCACCTCCTCCCCGGGCGGCATCGGGGTCTTCCCGCCGGCGAGCCGGGTCAGGATCACCGACTGGGCCACCTGGGGGACGGTCAGCTCGCGCCCGACGGCCGCGGCCGCCGCGGTGAAGCTGCTGACCCCGGGGACGATGTCGGTGGCCAGCCCCAGCTCGGCGCAGATCTCCAGCTGCTCCTGCACCGCACCCCACAGCGCCGGGTCACCGGAGTGGACGCGGGCCACCGCGAGCCCGCCGGCCGCGGCCCGCCGGTAGATCTCGTGGACGCCCTCCAGCGGCAGCCCGGCCGAGTCGACGATCTCGGCGTCGTCGCGGGCATGGGTGAGCACGTCCGGGTGCACCAGCGAGGACGCCCAGATGACCACGTCCGCCTCGCCGATCACCCGGGCGGCGCGCAGGGTCAGCAGGTCCGCGGCCCCGGGGCCGGCCCCGACGAACGTGACCCGCCCGGGCGGGCGGGCGGTCATGCCGGCCACTGCCGGCGCCGGGTGGAGATCACCGTGGACAGGTAGGGGCCGGGCTGGTCGCGGGGCAGGTCGGCGGCGAGGCGGATGTCCTCCTCGGGCAGGCCCGTGCAGGCGCCGTAGACGGCCGCGCCGTGTGTGCCGGTCAGCCGGTCGGCCTCGGCCAGCACGTCGAGGACCTGCGGCAGCGCGCGTCCGCCCTTGTAGGCGATCACGGTGTCGTGGTCGGCGACCGCCCGGCGGTAGGCGTCCACACCGGCGGTCAGCGGCAGCAGCGCCACGGTCTCGGTGCCCACGGCCAGCACCGTGCCGGAGCGGGCGGCGAGATCCTGCATGGCCATGATGCCGGGAACGGTCTCGATGGTGACCTCCGGTAACAGCGTGCGGACCCGGGCGGCCAGCGTGGTGAAGGTCGAGTAGACGTTCGGATCACCGATCGTGGCGAACGCGACACTGCCCGTGGGGTGTTCGCGCAGGGCCTGGATGACCACGGCCGCCGGGGCGTCGTAGTCGGCGTCCCCGGTCATCCGGAACGTCACCTGGCGGATCCGGTCGTGGGTGACGTGCGCGCGCACGGTCGCCTCGGCCCGGCCCGGCGGCGGCATCCCCTCGCTGACCGGGACGAACACGACGTCGGCCCGCTCCAGCGTCCGCGCGGCCCGGACCGTCACCAGATCCGGGTCGCCGGGCCCGACGCCGACACCGACCAGCCGGGCGCGCGGCGGAACCGCCCCGGGGCTTCCGGCGCCCTCGCTGCCCTTGCCGCGCGACGTTGCGGTTTTCGACGGCGTTGCCCGGGGGCTTCCGGGGCTTCCGGCGCCCTCGCTGCCCTCGACGTTCCTGGAGCTCATCGCGCTCCTCCCGCGCTCCGTGCCGCGCCGGGAGCACGGACGGCCGCCGCGGACGGCCCGGCCGCTCTCGCCCCGCGGGCCGTGGCGACGAACCGGCAGGCCGCCCCGGGCACGCCGGCCCAGTGCAGGTGCAGGTAGGAGGCGTGCACGTTGCCGCGTACGAACCCCTCCGCCCGGTCGTCCACCCGCCAGGCCGACTGTGGCACGTCCCCTGGGAAAAAGCGCGCCTCCCCGGGAAAGGACGCTCCGGCGGCGGGCCCGGCCGTGGGGCCGGCGCGGCCGCCAGCGAGAACCGGAGCCGTGTCGGCAGGGGTGGTGGCAGCGGCAGCAGCGGCGGTCGTGCTGGCGGTCGGCGGGATGACCTGCGTGTGGTGGAACTCGTGCGCGGTCACCACGGTATCGGCGGTCACGAGCGAGTTGTCACAGACAGCGACCGCCTGACGGTAACCGAGAGTGAGACGTGGCCCCATCGCCGTGTCGGCGTCGAGGACGCCGCACATCGGATGCCCGTCGAGGGAGCGGGCCAGGTAGAGCAGGCCGGCGCATTCGGCGGCGATCGGCGCGCCCCGGCGCGCCAACGCGACGACCTCGGCCCGCAGCGGCGCGTTGGCCGCGAGCGCGGCGGCGTGCTCCTCGGGGAACCCGCCGCCGATCACCAGTCCGTCGGTGCCGTCCGGAAGCGTCTCGTCACGCAGCGGGTCGACGGTGACGACCTCGGCCCCGGCGGCGCGCAGCAGTTCGACCTGTTCGGCATAACCGAACGTGAACGCGGACCCGCCCGCGACAGCGATCCGCACCGGCCGCCCGCCGCCGGGCCCGGCCGTCTCGCGGGTCTCGCCGGTCTCGGCCACGGCGTCCGACGGCGTCCAGGGGCGGGCGTCCAGCGGCGGGGCCGAGCGGGCCAGCGCAAGCACGGCGTCGAGATCGCAGGATGCGGCGACCAGCGCCCCCAGCGCCCGGACCGCCTCGGCCGCGGCCGGCGCCCGCTCGGCCGCCGGCACCAGCCCGAGATGCCGCGAGGGCACCGCGGCGGCGTCGTCCCGGCGCAGCACCCCCAGCACGGGGATGCGCAGGCCGGCGACGGCGTCCCGCAGCAGGCGCTCGTGGCCGGCCGAACCGACCCGGTTGAACACGACACCGGCCAGGCGCACCCGCCGATCCCAGGTGGCGAAGCCGTGCACCACGGCCGCGGCCGAGCGGCCCGCGGCGGACGCGTCCACGACCAGCACGACCGGGGTGGCGGTCAGCCGGGCCACGTGGGCGGCGGAGGCGAAGTCCACGGGCTGGCCGGGCCGTGGCAGCGACACCCCGTCGAACAGGCCCATCACCCCTTCGACGACGGCGATGTCGGCGCCGCGGGCGCCGTGGGCGAGCAGGGGGCCGATGCGCTGTTCGCCGCAGAGCACGGCGTCGAGGTTGCGCCCGGGGCGGCCGGTGGCCAGGGCGTGGTAGCTCGGGTCGATGTAGTCCGGGCCGACCTTGTGCGGGGAGACCCGCAGGCCGCGGGCGGTCAGGGCGGCCATCAGCCCGGTCGCCACGGTGGTCTTGCCCGCGCCGCTGGCCGGGGCCGCGACCAGCAGCCGGGGCAGGGCGATGCCGGCGGCGCCGGGGCCGCTCACCATTCGATCCCCCGCTGGCCCTTCTGGCCGGCGTCCATCGGATGCTTCACCTTGGTCATCTCGGTCACCAGGTCGGCGGCGTCGAGCAGCCGCGGCGGCGCGGCGCGGCCGGTGACGACGACGTGCTGGCGCCCGGGCCGGGCGCGCAGCGTCTCGACGACCTCGGCCACATCGATCCATCCCCACTTCAGCGGGTAGGTCAGCTCGTCGAGGACGTAGAGCCGGTAGGTCTGCGCGGCCAGGTCCCGGCGGATCTGCTCCCAGCCCTCGCGCGCGGCGTCGGCGGGCTGGGCGCCCGGGTCGATGCGGTGCTGCACCCAGCTCCAGCCCTCGCCCATCTTGTGCCAGGTGACCGTGCCGCCCTCGCCGGTGGTGGCCAGCGTGCGCAGTGCCCGTTCCTCCCCGATCCGCCATTTCGCGGACTTGACGAACTGGAACACCCCGACCGGCCAGCCCTGCGCCCAGCCGCGCAGGGCCAGCCCGAACGCCGCGGTCGACTTCCCCTTGCCGTCACCGGTGTGGACGATCAGCAGCGGGCGGTCCCGGCGGGCCCGGGTGGTCAGGCCGTCGTCGGGTATCACGGCCGGCTGTCCCTGCGGCATCCCTCAGGCCACCTTCCCAGGCTGGGTGGACGGTGTGGACGGTGTCGGCCCGGCGGGCCTGCCGGGCCGGGCGGATCCCGCCGGCCATATCGGACGCACCGGGCTGGCGGGGCGCGCCGGCCATACCGGGCGGACAGCGCCGGCGGGATCCGCGGAGCCGGCGGGATCCGCGGAGCTGGTGGGGGCCGCCGGGCCGGCCGCCGCCGACAGGGCGGCCAGCGGGACGGTCGTGCCACCGAGGGCGGTGGCCAGCCGGCCGGCCAGGCCCAGGCGGACATAGCCGCTCTCGCAGTCGACGACGACGCTGGCCACCCCGGCGCGGGCCAGCGCGTGCGCGGCGGCGGCCGGATCCGGGCCGGTGGTGCACCGGCCGTCGGTGACGACGACCAGCAGCGCGCGCCGGTCGGGGTCACGCCGGCGTTCGGCGGCCAGCACCTGCCCGGCGCGGGTGAGCCCGGCGGCGAGCGGGGTGCGCCCACCGGTCGGCAGGGAACGCAGCCGGGCCGCGCCCACCTCCACACTCGACGTCGGCGGCAGGACGACCTCGGCGTCGGCACCCCGGAAGGTGATCATTCCGATCCGGTCGCGGCGCTGGTAGGCGTCCAGGAGCAGGGAGAGCACGGCGGTGGTGACCGTGCGCATCCGGGCGCGGGCGGCCATGGAGCCGCTGGCGTCCACCACGAACAGCACCAGGTTGCCCTCGCGTCCCTCCCGGACGGCGCCGCGCCGGTCGGACGGCCGCAGCAGCAGCCCCGGCCCGTGGCGTCCGCGGGCCTGCTGCCAGGGCGCGGCGGCCCGCAGGGTCGCCGGCAGGTGCAGGCCAGGGGCCTCCGGCGAGGCGGTGACCACCGCGCCGTGGCGGGTACGGGCCCGGGAGCGCCGCCCGGCGGCGCCGAGACCGGTACCGACATCGGGGATCTCCAGGCGGCGGGGGCGGAACACCGGGCCGGGCGGGCCGGCGGGGTGTGCGCTGCCAGCGGCGTCCGCCCGTCCGCGCGACGGGTCGGGCTGCTCGTACCGGCTGTGCTCGGACGCGGTGGCCGGCCCGCCGGCGGGCCACGGTTCCGCGTCCGTCTCCGTCTGTTGCGTTTCCGCCCGGTGCAGGGGCTCCGATTCCGCCGGGCGCGGGGCCGGCAGGTCGCCGGCCGACGTGAACGGCGGCCCGGCACCGGTATTCTCGTCACTGTCGGTAGCGGCACCGCCGTTGCCGTGGCCGCCGGCGGATCCACCGCCGCCACCGCCGCCACTGCCTCCGCCGCCCCCGCCGCCGGCCGGTGGCGGTCCGTCAGGGTCGTCCGTGGGTGGCTCCCCGGTCTGTTCCAGGGCCTGTTCCAGAGCGTCGGCGAGGGTGTCCTCGTCCAGGCCGGGGGCGTCGAACGGGCCCCGGCGGCGCCGGTGTGGCAGGGCCAGGCGGGCGGCGCGGCGGATGTCGTCGGCGGTGACGCGCTCGCGGCCCTCCCAGGCGGCCAGCGCGATCGCGGTGCGGGCGGTGACCACGTCCGCGCGCATCCCGTCCACGTCGAAGGCGGCGCAGACCGCGGTGACCTGGCGCAACGCCGTCTCGGAGAGCTCCACGGCGGGCAGCCGGTCGCGGGCGGCGGCGATCCGGGCGGCGAGGGCGGCGTCCTGCTCCGCCCAGGCGGCGGCGAAGGCCCGCGGGCCGGCATCGTAGGCCAGCCGGCGGCGCACCACTTCGGCCCGCACCCGCGGGTCCCGGCTGGCGGCGACCTCGACGGTCAGCCCGAACCGGTCCAGCAGCTGCGGGCGCAGCTCACCCTCCTCCGGGTTCATCGTCCCGACCAGCAGGAACCGGGCGGCGTGGCGGACCGACACCCCGTCGCGTTCGACGTGGGCGACGCCGAGCGCGGCCGCGTCCAGCAGCAGGTCGACAAGATGATCGTGCAGGAGGTTGACCTCGTCGACGTAGAGCAGGCCGCGGTGGGCGGCGGCCAGCAGCCCGGGGCGCAGCGCCGTGACGCCTTCGGTGAGCGCCCGGTCGAGGTCGATCGCCCCGGTCACCCGGTCCTCCGAGGCGCCGACCGGCAGCTCCACCATCCGCGCCGCCCGGGTCACGGCGGGAGCCTCGGGTGGATGCGGGCCGTCCGGGCAGTCGGCGTCACCGGCGGCCGGGTCGCAGGCGAACCGGCAGCCGGCCACCACCGCCAGGGGCGGGAGCAGGGCGGTGAGCCCCCGTACCGCCGTCGACTTGGCGGTGCCCTTCTCCCCCCGGACGAGTACCCCGCCGATAGCCGGTGACACGGCGTTGAGGACGAGAGCGAGCCGCAGGTCGTCCATACCCACCACCGCGGACAGCGGGTAGGCCGTCATCGTGCTCCCGACCGTGCGCCGGGCACCGGCTGACGGGCGTGAACGGGCATGCCGCGGTCCTCCCTCGGGTTTCCTCGCCCTCGGTAACGGTGCGGACGGCCGAAGTATCCCGGCTCCCGGATCACCGCTCCCCCTCGGCCTTCCGGACGCCTACACGTCCGTGACACACGGTGAGGGTTCGCTCCCCGGTTACGGTGGCGGGACCGCGCCGGATTCCCACCGGCTTCCTCCACTGCCGTCGCCCACCCAGCATGGCACAACCCGCCACCACGCGGACCCCTTCACCCTGCCCGCACTCGCTTCAGGAGCACGCGGGCACCCGTGCCGCGCATGTCGGACGGGATGGCCGCGGGATGGGAGGCCGTCGGAGCTGAACCGCCGCGGCCGGTTGACCGCGGTCGCGATGTCGCCTCCCCCGCGACGTCGGTCACGGCGGTGTCGATCACGGAGTCGAGGTGAGGATGAGGCAGCTGTTGAACCCTCCGTAGCCGCGGGCGTTGATCATGATGACGTTCGTCGGCATTCCGCGTGGTTCTCCCGTGATCAGGTGCAGCCCGTATGCCGGGTCCGGATCGGTCAGGTTGCCCACCGGAGGGACCACGCCGTCCCGCATCGCCAGGAGCGCGGTCGCCACGTTGAGCGCCGGCGTCCCGGCGCACAGGCGCCCGACCAGGCTGTGCGGGGCCGTCACCGGCAGGTGGGCGAGGCGGTCACCGAAGACCTCGCCCAGGGCGCGTGCCTCCAGCAGGTCGTGCTCACGTGTTCCCATGCCGTCGGCGAAGACGACGTCGACGTTGCCGGGGGTCAGGCCGGCGTCGTCGAGCGCGCGTCGCATCGCCTGCACGAGGGGGTCCGGCCCGGGTGCCGGGCGCCGGTCGTGGTGGGCGTCGTGGGTGGCCGCGTAGCCGGCGATCCGTCCGTAGCCGCGGTGGCCGCGCTCGTGCGCCGCCGCGGCGTCCTCCACCACGAACAGGGCGCCGCCCTCGCCCGGCGCGTACCCGTCGGCATGCCGGGAGAAGGGCCGGTAGCCCTCCTCGGGACGGGTGCCCGCGGTCAGCATCCCGCTCGTGGCGTAGCAGGTCATCGCATACGGTGCGACCGCGGCCTCGGTGGCGCCCGCCACCACGGCGCGGGTCCCCCGCCGGATGGCCCGGCGGGCCTCGCCGAGGCAGTCCAGGCCGCCGGCCTCACCGGAGACGATCACTCCTGAGGGGCCTTTCAGCCCGTGGAGGATCGAGATCTGCCCGGTGCTGGCCGCGTAGAACCAGGCGATGGACTGGTAGGCCCCCACCGCCCGGCGGCCCTGGCTCCACAGCCGCCCGATTTCCCGCTGCCCGAACTCGTTGCCGCCGGAGCCGCTGGCCAGGATGGCCGCGGTGTCGTACGGATCGTGATCGGACGGCCGGTAGCCGGCGTCATCGAGGGCGAGGCCGGCGGCGGTCAGGGCCAGCCAGCTCCACCGGTCGGTCTGCACGATCAGCCGGGGGTCGAGATGATCCTCGGGCTGGAAGCCGTCCACCTCACCGGCCAGGACGGCGGCGGGCGCCGCGGTACCGGCCAGGACGGCGGCGGGCGTGGGGGTGGCGAAGCGGGTGACCGGGGCGACCTTGACCTCGCCGCGCAGCGTGGACGACCAGTGCGCCTCGGCCCCGATGCCGCTCGGTGCCACGACGCCGATACCGGTGATCACCGCGGACTGGCCCGGGGCGCTCACCGGGTCACCGTCGCGCGCTCGAGCAGGATCGCGGACTGGAAGCCGCCGAAACCGCTGCCGACCGACAGCGCCACGTCGATCCGCTGGTCACGGGCGGTCTTGGGCACGTAGTCCAGGTCACAGTCGGGGTCGCGGTTCTCCCAGTTGGCCGTCGGCGGCACCACGGAGTGCTCGATGGCCAGCGCGCAGGCGGCGCATTCGATCGCGCCGATGGCCCCGAGCGAGTGGCCGACCATGGACTTGATCGAGCTGACCGGTACCTGGTAGGCGTGCGATCCCAGGGAGCGTTTGAAGGCGGCCGTCTCGTGCCGGTCGTTCTGCTTGGTGCCCGACCCGTGGGCGTTGACGTAGCTGACCGCCGTGGCCGGGGTGCGGGCCTGCCGGAGCGCGCTGGTGATCGCTTCGGCCATCTCCACACCGTCCGGTCGCAGCCCGGTCATGTGGTAGGCGTTGGAGCGGGACGCGTAGCCGGTGACCTCGCAGTAGACGTGGGCGCCGCGGCGGCGGGCGTGCTCCCACTCCTCCAGGACGAGCACGGCGGCGCCTTCCCCCATCACGAACCCGTCCCGGGTGGCGTCGAACGGCCGGGAGGCGTGCTCCGGGTCGTCGTTGCGCGCTGAGGTCGCCCGGATCGCGTCGAAGCAGGCGATCGAGATCGGTGAGATCGGCGCGTCCGTGGCACCCGCGATGACCACGTCGGCCGCGCCGTCCTGGATGAGCTGGTGGCCCCGGCCGATCGCGTCGATCCCCGAGGTGCAGCCCGTCGACACCACCGCGGCGGGGCCGCGCGCGCCGAACCTGCGGGCCACCTCGCCGGCGAGGCTGCTGGGCACCAGGGCGTGGTAGAGGAAGGACGAGGCGTATGCCGGGTCCACCAGCCAGTCACGGCCGCTGTTGCTGACCGCGACGTACTCGTCCTCGAGGCGGGTGGTGGCGCCGACGGCGCTGCCGAGGCTGACCCCGACGCCGTATCCGCCGTCGGGGGCGCCGGCCGGCAGGTCCAGGCCGCTGTCGGTGACCGCCTCCGCGGCCGCGGCGAGCGCTAACTGGATGAACCGGTCGTTGCGGTGGATCTCCTGCGCGTCCAGGCCGGCGGCGGCGGGGTCGAAGTCGCATTCGGCCGCGATCTGCGACCGGAACTGCGCCGGGTCGAAGAACGAGATCCGCCGGGTCGCGGTCCGGCCCTCGGTCAGCAGGGTCCAGAACGCGCGGCTGTCCGTCCCGCCGGGGGCGATGACGCCGACGCCGGTGACCACCGTCCTTCTCGGGCCCGCGCTCGTGCTCGTATGTGTGCTCATGCTGGTGCCTTCCGTGGGTCGCCGTCCCCGCTGCCGCCCGCCCCGGCCGGCGCGGGCACGAGGGTGGGCAGGGGCTCGGTGTCGACGTGGCCGAGGTCCGGCCGTGGGGCCAGCGGGCTGAGGTGGAAGACGAGGAACGCCGTCTCGTCGCCGGTGTTGACCAGCCGGTGGCGCGTCCCCAGGGGGATCAGCAGGCCGTGCTCGGCCGGCAGCGCGGTGTCCTGGCCGTCGAGGCGTGCGGTGATGTTCCCGGTCACGCAGTAGAGGAACTCCTCGGAGTACGGATGCCAGTGCTCGGTGACGACCTCCCCCGGCCGCAGGGCCAGCGTCCCGAGGAAACCTGACGTCGAGCCGACGGTGGCCGGTGACAGCAGGGTCCGGATGTCACCGCCCCGGCGGGTATTCGGTGGCACGTCGTGGATGGACAGGACCTTGGGTCCGGTGCTGCTCATGGGTGTTCCCTTCTCGCGTCGCCGTGCGGGCGGCCGGTTACACCGCCGCCAGGGCTTCGACCCGGCGCCGGATGACGTCCATCTGGATGGCGGAGTTCGTGTTGATCCGTTGCGTCATGCCCGCGTCGTCGACCGGCGCGTCGGGCCGCATCGCGAAGTCCTGAATCCAGGTCATCCGGACGCCGTCCCCGTCCCCGTCGCCGTCGCCGTCGCCGTCGCCGTCGCTGTCGTAGCGCCAGTGGATGCGCATGTACTCGAACGGGCCGGGTTCGACCCGGTGGGCGTGGACCTCCCGGCGCTGCCGGTCCGGGGTCCGTTCGCTCACCCACGACCAGACCCGTCCCTGCTCGTCGGGGTGCATCGTCAGCCGGAAGCGCACCGTCGTGCCGATCCGCTCCAGTACCTCGACCGAGGCGTATTCGGTGAACAGGGCCGGCCAGCGCTCCAGGTCGTTGGTGATGTCCCAGACCAGGTCGAACGGCGCGCTGATGACGATCGTGTTCTCCGTGTGCCCGGCCACGTCAGCGCCTCCCGGCGAGGTCGCCGTTGACGAAGGCGACGATGCGGGTGACGGTCCAGCCACCGGCCTCCTCGGGCAGTTCCACGCCGAACCTGTCGGCCAGCGCGCCCTGCAGCTGCAGCACCGCGAGCGAGTCGATGCCGAGGTCGACCAGGGGGGTCGTGCCACCACCGGCGCGGATCGTCTCGGGGCCTACTCCCGTCTCCGTGACGAGGATGTTCTCGATCTCCGTCGGTGTGACCGATGTGATCGTCTCGTTCGTGCTCACAGTCCTTCTTCCCTTTCTGTTCTTTTCCCGCCGGCTTTCCGCCGGTTTCTTTTTCCGCGAGTTCCTGTTCGTCTGTTTGTCGGCTCACCGATCTGGCCCAGGGAGGCCCAGGGGCCGGACGGGCTTTCCTCGGCCGGCCGGCCGGCCGAGGCTCAGCGCCGCCTGCCCGGCTCCGGTGGCGTGCCGGCCAGCAGGCGGTCGACCAGGGACGTCGCGTAACGCCCGCTGGCGAACTCCTCGTCGGCGAGGACGCGGCGCAGGAACGGGATGGTGGTCCGCACCCCCGGGCCGGCTACCTCGAACTCGGCCAGTGCCCGGTCGGCCCGCGCGATCGCCTCGTCGCGCCGCGGCGCCCAGACGATGACCTTGGCCAGCAGCGAGTCGTAGTGCGGCCCGACGACGTACCCCGGCCAGGCATGGGTGTCGACCCGGGTGAACGGGCCGCCGGGCGGGAGGAAGCGCTCGATCCGGCCGGGGGTCGGCCTGAAGTCGTTGGCGGGGTCCTCCACGTTCACCCGGCACTCCAGGGCGGTGCCGCGGATCTGCACGTCCTGCTGGGTCAGACCGAGGGGCAGGCCCGCCGCGACGCGCACCTGCTCCCGGACGATGTCACAGCCGGTGACCATTTCGGTGGCCGGGTGCTCGACCTGGATCCGGCAGTTGATCTCCATGAAGTAGTGCCGGCCGTCGGCGTCCACCAGGAACTCGACCGTGCCGGCACCGCGGAAGCCCGTGGCGAGCGCGCCGTGGACGGCGTCCCGCGCGATCGCGGCGGCCTGCTGCGGATCCAGCCCCGGGGCGGGCGCCTCCTCCAGCAGCTTCTGGTGGCGTCGCTGCACGGAGCACTCCCGGGTGCCGAGGTGGATCCCCGTGCCCTGCTCGTCGACGAGGACCTGTACCTCGACATGCCGCGCCCGTTCCAGATAGCGCTCGACGTAGACCCGGTCGTCACCGAAGACCGCGCGCGCCACGGCGCGGGTCTCGGCGAACGCGCGGGCGAAGCCACCGGGCTCGCGCACGACGGTCATCCCGTTGCCCCCGCCGCCGGCGGCTGCCTTGATGATGACGGGATAGCCGACGGTGGCGGCGAGCCGGGCCGCCTCGTTGACGTCGCCGGGTACCTCGCGGCTGCCGGGCAGCAGCGGCAGCCCGGCCTCCCGCATCAGGGTGCGTGCCGTGCTCTTGTCACCGAGGCAGGCCATGACCTGCGCGGGCGCCCCGATGAACACCAGGTCGTTGGCGGCGCAGATCTCGGCGAAGTCGGGGTCCTCCGACAGGAACCCGTACCCGGGGTGGACGGCGTCCGCGCCGGTCCTGCGGGCCGCCTCCACCAGTGCCGCGGCGTTGCGGTAGCTGCGCCCGGCCGGGCCCGGCCCGATGCAGACGGTCTCGTCCACGTGCCGGCGCAGCGCCTCGACGTCGTCCGCGGTGGAGTGCACGCCGACGACCGCGAGGTTGAGCTCGCGGCACGCCCGCGCCACCCGTACCGCGATCTCCCCACGGTTCGCGATCAGTACCTTCCGGAACACCTCACATCACCCCATGTGTCGCGCCGCCGGCCGCAGCGCTGGCCAGCCCGCTCATCCGACGGGCACCAGCGTGATGAGCACCTGCCCGAACTCCACCGGCTCCCCGTCGGCGACGGCGATCCGGTCGACCTTGCCGGCGGCCTCGGCGCGCACCGGGTTCATCAGCTTCATCGCCTCCAGGATTCCGACCGTGTCCCCCGGTGCGACCAGGTCGCCGACCTGCACGAACGGCTCCGCCCCCGGCTGGGGGGACCGGTAGAAGGTCCCGACCATGGGTGCGGTGACGACCGGCCCGGACGGCGTGCCGGACGCCTCGGCGTCGCTCGCCTGCCGCGCCGGCTGGATCCCGGTGCTGTCGGCCGCACCTGCCGGTAACGGCCCGGCCGCCGGCGGGGCTGCCCACTCCACCTCCAGCACGACGTCGCCGGAGCGCAGCCGCAGGCGGCTGGGCTGGCCGGGCAGGTCGCGGGTGAGGCGGCTGACGTGCTCCCGCACCGCCGCCAGCAGCTCGATCCGCCCGTCGGGCGCCACCTCGGGGGCCTCGTCGCGGGTCATGCCGGCACCTGCGCGTATTCCTGCTCCTGCCGGCGTCCGGTGCGGGCCGGTACGTCCACCGCTTCCGCGCCGAAGCCGCGGAAGCGGGCCGCGCGCCGGGCCACGAGCTCGTCGGGCGGCACGGCCAGCAGCGGGAGGAGGGCTTCGAGTACGGCCGCGCGCAGCGTGTCCGCGGCCGTCCCGGGGTCGGCCTGTGTGCCTCCGGGTGGTTCGGGCACGACCGCGTCGACGATGCCGGCCCGCAGCAGCGTCCGCGGGTCCAGGCCCAGTGAGCGGGCCGCGTCGGGGGCGCGGGCGCTGTTGTTCCACAGGATCGCGGAGCATCCTTCGGGGCTGATGACCGTGTAGACGCCGTTCTCGACGATGAGCACCTGGTCGGCGACGGCGAGGGCGAGCGCGCCCCCGCTGCCGCCCTCGCCGGTGACGACCGACACCACCGGTACCCGCAGCGCGCTCATCCGCTGGATGGCGTTGGCGATCACCGAAGCCTGGCCGCGTTCCTCCGCCTCGACCCCAGGGTGCGCGCCGGGGGTGTCGACCAGCGTCACGACGGGCAGGCCGAGGCGTTCGGCCAGTTCCATGATGCGCAGCGCCTTGCGGTACCCCTCCGGCTTGGCCAGGCCGAAGTCACGGCTGAGCAGTTCCGCGGTGGTGTGCCCCTTCTGGTGGCCGACCACCGCCACCGGCACACCGCCGATCTCGGCCAGCCCGGCGACGATCGCCGGGCTGTCGCCGTGCGTCCGGTCGCCCCGCAGCTCCAGGAACGAGTCGAACACCCGGGCGGCGAGGTCGAGGGTGGTGGGGCGGCCGAGGTCGCGGGCAAGGCGTACCCGCTCCCACGGGTCGCGGTCGCGCAGCTGCCGCGGATCCCGGATCAGTACCCGCGCCGCCGCACCCGCGGCGACCGGATCATGTTCCTGCCGCGGCGCCGGGGGCCGGGCCTCCCGGATGGCCGGCCTGGTCTTCGTCGGGCGGCGCCCGGGCGCGGCCACCGCCAGCAGCCTGCTCAGGCAGGGGCGCAGCTCGGCGCGTTGCACGACCAGGTCGGCATGCCCCCGGGCGGCGAGGAAGGCGCTTCCCTGGAAGCCGTCGGGCAGCCGCTCGCCGGTGGTCTGCCGGACGACCCGGGGGCCGGCGAAGCCGAGCCGGGCCCCGGCCTCGGCCAGGACCACGTCGGTGTTCGTGGCGAAGGACGCCGCCACCCCGCCGTAGGTCGGGTCGGTGACGACGCTGACGGTCAGCAGCCCGTCGCGGCGCAGCTGGCCGACCGCGATGCTCGTCTTCGCCATCTGCATCAGGGACAGGGCGCCCTCCTGCATGCGGGCGCCTCCCGAGGTTGTGACGACCACGAACGGCAGCCGGCGCTCCCGGGCCAGCTCCGCGGTCAAGGTGATCATTTCTCCGGCGGCGGAACCGAGGCTGCCGCCCATGAAGGAGAAGTCCATGACGGCGACGGCCAGCTCGCGCCCGCCGATGCGGCCCGTGCCGCACAGCACCGCCTCGGGCAGGCCGGTGCGGCGGCGCGCCTCGTGCCAGCGCTCCTCGTACCGTCTGCCGTCGGAGAAATCGAGGGGATCGTAGCCGGTCGGGGTGAGCTCGAGGGGGGTGAAGCTGTCCGGGTCGAGCAGGTGCCCGATCCGCTGGCGTGCGCCGACCCGCCCGTGGTCACCGCATTCGGGGCAGACGAACAGGTTGCGCGCGAACCGTTTCCCGTAGACGAGCGCGGAGCAGGCCCGGCAGCGCACCCATTCGGTGGTGGCCGGGGTGGTGGCCGCCGGGCTCATGCCTCGGCCCGCGCAGGCCCGGTCGCGACCCGTCTCGCCGGGGAGCCGTCCGGTTCATAGGTGTAGAAGCAGCGCGCCGCTGCGTCCCGGGGTGACCGCCAGGTGGGCAGATAGGGCTGGATGAAATGCGCCAGCTCCGCGGTCACCCGCCCGAACTCCTCCTGGCTCCTGATGTCGGCCAGCACGCGGGTGCTTTCATGCTCGGTTTCGAGCAGATGGACATACAGGTCACCCAGGCTGTAAAGGGATCTGTGCGACACCCCGGCGACCTGGGGCAGGCCGGTACGGTCCGAGGCCGCGAATATACGCGCGACCTCGGCTTCCGCGCCCGGCGTGATCCTTGCGACGATCAACGTCCTTTGCATGGTTCCGCCTTCACCTCTGTGCCACGTCCTGCTGTGCGGTGTTCCGCTTCGGGGAAATCCACCGGCGGGCGAACCAGCACCCGCCCAGGGCTGGTACCGTCTCGCCGTCCGGCGATGGCCGGGCTGCCGCGGATTTCACGTCGGGCCGTCGAACGGGAACGCCGGTGAACAGCACCGGCCGGTGCTTTCGGGGGCACCGGCGGGGTGGATTCCTGCCGGTCAGATGTCGTTGTTCGGCGATCTCCTGGAAATACGTGGTCCGGCTGTCATCGCCTTGCGGCTGTTTCATCGTCCCCGATGATTTGTCCCAGCGTCATGAGTCAGATGTCCCAACTGCCTGGGAATTTTCCGGGCCACGGTTTCGACAAAAGGTGGAGACGGGCGGTGGCGGAGTCGGCTGGACGACAATACGCATCCCAGATGGTGACGTACCTCACTGTCCCGCGGGGGACAGCCGCCGGCATATGCTGTCGGCAGCGGGTAGCCGCGGTGATTGCGGGAGATTTCCCCGGGGTTCATTCCGCGGGCTGTTCAGCCCCCGAGCCCGGCACGCCGGGCAATGACCGCGGCCTCGGCGCGGTCCCGCACTTCCAGTTTCGCGAAAATCTTCGACAGGTAGTTGCGCACCGTTTTCGTGGTGAGGGCCAGCTCACCGGCGATGGCGGCCGTGGAGTAGCCGTCCGCGACGAGGCAGAGCACCACGCGCTCCCGCTCGGTGAGCTCGGGGAACGGAGGCTGCTCCGCCCCGGCGGCGTCGAAGTGGCGTAACACGCTGTCGGCGATATGGGCACCGAAGATCACCTCGCCGTGGCTGACCGCCTCCACCGCGCGCGCGAGGTCCTCCGGCCGCGCCGCCTTGAAGGCGCATCCGCGGGCACCGGCCCGCACCACGGCCGCGACGGTCCGCTGGTCATGCCGTCCGGTGAGGACGAGTACGGCGGTCCTCGGGCATTCCCGCGAGATGCGCTGGGTCAGCGCCAGCACATCGTTGTCGTCGTCGTCGAAATCGAAGATGACGACATCCGGACGCAGCCGTCGAGCCGCGGGGATGATGTCGGCGCCGTTCGTGAGATCACCGACCACCTCGCCCACCGCGGTGGCCTCCAACAGCGCACGCAGCCCCGCCAGGAAGACAGGATGGCCGTTGACCAGCAGAATCCGTACGGGGCGGGTGGACTCGTCGCCCGCTCCGCGCACCGTATTCTCCGCCGCGATATCCGGCCCTGAGCGTCCATCCATTCCGCTCCCCCCGTCCGGACGGCGACCGGCTGCCTGCCGGCGCATCCTCAGCTGCCGACGCAGGGCGGCGTATCCTGTTCTGGACTCATGCCGTAGCCTGCCGTGCCGGCATGATCGAGGAAAAGGTCTGTCGCGGTTACGACAGACTCAGATTCCGGTGCCGGCCGCGTTACGTCTCATCACGGCACGGGTGGCGCACCTCCTGGAAGGCAAACGGCGATAAGGAACACCAGGTGGGCCACTTCGAAGACGATCTCCGGTGTTGCCAGCCGATGATCCGGTGACTCCGGCCCCCGGTAACGTCAAAGATATATGATCATTCCGGCTTTGGTCTTCCTGGTCACGGCCCGGATCACATCGACGCGGGCCGGATCCGGCGCCGCGGCGGCTTCGGCGGCGGCCCACCGCCGCCGGGCCCCGGCCCGCCGCCGTACACGGACAGTTATTGTCGGGCGGCTGGTATTCTCGGGTGCGAGAAGCCATCCGGGAGAAGGACGAAAATCTTCCGCCGCCGGCGGAGCGGTATCATCTATCTGACGATGGTGTGTGCGTGGCGCCGGGTTGATATACAGGTTGTTCAACTACCCGGATGCTCGCGGACCCACCGGACAAGCGGCCCCGGGTAGCCGAGATCGTTCCCGTGACGGTCGAAGGGGTTATGATGCCGTACACCGTCCATGAAGACCTTGAAGGTGGGCTCTTCCACGGCCGCCCACCCGTCGATGCCGCCGGCCGGGCCGTGTGCGTGTCGTCTGTGGATTCCCCGGAGGAGGCGCAGGTGTCCAAGCCCGGAGTGTCCGGACATGCCACAGCCCGGCCCACCCGGACGATACGGGTGCTTCTCGCCGAAAGCTGCGACGTGGTACGGACGGGGATGCGGGTGATTCTCAGCCGGGAACCGGACATCACCGTCGTGCGGGACGTGGCGGACAGCGCGGATCTCCTGCTGGCGGCGCAGGAGTTCCAGCCCGACATCTGCATGGTCGACCGCGACCTGGACGGAGCCGGCGTCCTCCCGCTCATCCGCAAGCTGTCCGCGGCCCTGCCGGATCGCCGCCCCCACATCATCATCACCGCCCGCCGAGGCTCCGACGACCTGGCGGCCGAGGCGCTGCGCCTCGGCGTCCGCGGCTATCTGATCAAGAACATCCCGCCTGCCGATCTTCTCGACGCCATCCGCGCGACCGCGGCCGGTCACATCACCCTGGCGCCTACCGTCGCCAGCCACCTCGCGGCCTGCTGGGCAGGGCGGCCGTCCTCCACCGGGCCGACCGGGGGCGGCGACACCGCGCCCTCCGTACCCTCCGCACCCTCCGCACCCGTTCCCACGGTCGGCACCGCGATGAAGGGTGTGGACATCCGCCTCACCCAGCGGCAGCGCGAGGTGCTGGAACTGGTCGCCGACGGGCTGTCCAACGCGGAGATCGCTGCCCGTCTGTTCGTCACCGAGGCCACCGTGAAAAGCCACCTGACGGCGGTCCTGCGACGCCTGGACCTGCGGGACCGGACCCAGCTTGCGATCTATGCCCATCGCGGCCGCATCACCGGATCGCCCGAGCCCGCCTGACAGTGCCGCCGCCACCCACCCGGCCCTGCCCGCGGGTGAAGCCGGCGTCCGCCCCTCGCGTCACCCGGTGTTGGTCAGGGCATGTGCCCCGTCCACGAGGTATTCCCAGAGCATGCGTTCCAGCGGCGCGGGCAGGCCCTCCTCGGTCAGGGCCTGCGCCATCAGGCGCAGCCATGACTCCCGGGCCCGGGCATTGATCGGGAAGGGAGCGTGGCGCATCTGCAGCCGCGGATGTCCTCGCAGCGGGGAGTAGCTACGCGGGCCTCCCCAGTACTGGATCAGGAAGGCGCGTAGCCGCTCGGCGGCGCCGGCGATGTCCTCCCCGTACATCGGCCCGAGTACGTCGTCCGCCGCGACCTTGCCGTAGAAGCGGTCGACGATACGGGTCAGCACCTCGACGCCACCCGCTTCGGCGACGAATCCCCGCGCCGCGCCATCCGCGTACGCGTCACGAGCCGCTGTCCCGCTCAGGCCGAGGACCTCTCCGACGCGATCCCAGCTGTGCCCGGCCGCCCGTGCCTCCGCGGCCGCCTGCGCCAGCATCGCCTCTACGAAGAAGCGTGCCTGACGCGCCAGGTACAGCGCTTCGACAGCCTCGCCGCCGGCAAGGTGGGCCGCCGCGGACGACAGGGAACGCGTCGATTCCCGCAGGAAGTGGGCCCGCCAGAACTCCTGGGACCGGTCGTCCGACTGCGCCGCCCGGACAGCGGAATCCTGTTCGGACGTCCCCGTACCACCACGATATGTCACCGGTTCTCCTGATGCCGCGACGTCACTGGACCATGGTTTCGACAGCTACGACTGCGACGGCCGCGATCCCACCGGGCGGGAAGCGGCCGGCTGGGGGCCCGGCGCGGCCGGCTGGGGGATCTGGTGGTGCATGGTCGCCGACTCCCGCGCGCCAGGCATCCCCACCGCGACCACGGCCGCCCCGAGGAGCCCCGCGAGCCCGCACCCGATCGCCGTGCTGTGCATCGCCGAGACGAAGGCGTCGGACGCGTCGGCCCACAACGTCCTCCCGGATGGTCCGAGCGACGCCGCGATGACACGGGCGGCCTCCACCGACTCGGTCGCATCCGCCCGGGCGGATGGGGGCACAGTGGCCAGGTGCGGCTCCAGCCCGTCCCGGTACCGGACGGCGAGCAGCGAGCCGAGCACGGCGATGCCCAGGGCTCCGCCGAGGTTACGGGTCACGTTGGTGATCGACGAGGCCACTCCCGCTCTGCTCGCCGGCAGCAGGCTCATCACCGCCTCGGTAGCCGGGGGCATCACGTGTGCCATACCGATGCCCTGCAGGAAGAAGATCAACAGTATCGCCCAGACAGGCGAGTCCGCGTCCAGGAACGCATAGCCGAAGAAACACAGCGAGGCGAGCAGCAGGCCAGCCGAGACCACCAGCCGGTAGCCGCGCCGCTCGGCCAGCTTCGGGGAGCGTGCCGAGAACATCCCGAGGCCGACGGCCAGCGGGAGCAGCGCCAGTCCGCTCTCCAGCGGGCTGTACCCGCGGATGCTCTGGAGATAGAAGACCATGAAGAAGGTCAGTCCGAAGATCGCGAAGAAGGCCAGCCCGACGGCGACGGCCGCCGCGGACATCCGGCGGTCACGGAAGAGCCGGACGTCCAGCGCCGGATGGCCGATGGCCAGTTCGTAGCGGACGAACGCGACCAGGAGCGCGAGGCCACCCAGCAGCGGGCCGAGCACCCGGCCCTGCGTCCAGTCCGCGAGCCGCCCGCCCTCGACGATGCCGAAGACCAGCAGCATGATGCCGGAGATCGACAGCCCCACCCCGAGCGGGTCGAGCCGCCCGGGCGCGGGGTCACGGGACTCGGGGACCAGCGCCACGGTGCCCGCGAGCGCCACGAGCACGACGGGTATGTTGATCAGAAAGATCGATCCCCACCAGAAGTGGCCGAGCAGGATGCCGCCGACGATGGGCCCGAGTACCGCGGCAAGGCCGCTCGAACCAGCCCAGATGCCGATCGCCTGGGGACGCTGGGACGGCGGGAAGACATGCATGATGATCGCCAGTGTGGCCGGCGGCAGAGCGGCCGCGCCGATTCCCATCACCACCCGCCACAGGATGAGCTGGGCTGGCGTGTCCGCGTACGCGGCGCCGACGGAGGACGCTCCGAAGATCAGTATCCCTGTCACCAGCGTGCGCCGGTGCCCGATCCGGTCACCGAGGATGCCCCAGGTGAACAGCAGCGCGGCGAAGACGAGTGTGAAGGAGTTGATCGCCCACTCGAGCTGGGTCTGGGTCGCGCCCAGCCCCTGCTCCGGATCGGCGAGGACCCGCAGCGCCACGTTGATGATCGTCCCGTCGAGGACGGTGAGCAGGACCGACAGGACGAGAACCGCGAGGACCGGCCAGCGGCGGGGATGGCCTGCCACCGGTGCCGCCGAGCCCGTGGGACTGGCGGCGGGACCGGTGGCGGTGGGACCGGTGGCGGTGGGA